>JBGVAV010000017.1:0-19442 GCA_045224915.1 Treponema sp. | reverse complement strand
TGGTGGAATATCCCGGAAGAAAAAGATATTGTTGGTTGCAAGGCTGCTGCTATAGATCCTTATTTTGGAGAAGACTCTCTCAAAGCTGCCCAGATTTGTCAGGAAAATAAAATCCCATTTGTAACAATAGACAGTCCGCACGACTCGCCTCTTCACAAAATGGCCGCAGTAAATGTTGTTTCAAAAGAATACACCGGCCAGCAATACAAGGGAATACCGGTTCTTGAAATTATGAAACTCATGCAGTCTGAATCAGAAGGCTTAACCATAATAACCCAGGGCGGTGGCGAAATGCTTTATGCAAGAAAAGGTTCCGAAATCAAAACCATGAACCCATTCAAAGTAGAAGTAAAAAGCACCCTAGGCGCCGGCGACACCTTCAAAGCAGGCTGCGTTTACGGACTCCTTAAAAATCTTCCTGACGATGAACTTGTTCGTTTTGCAAGTGCCTGCTCCGGCATAGCAATTTCCCGCTTCCCGTTGCCACTGAATCCGCCAAAGTTGGAAGAGGTTCTTAAAATTATGACAAACCCTAATCCCCAAAACAGTTGAATTTTTCTGTGTTTTAGGGGGCGGAGCCACCTAGGAGAAGGGGTAGCGGACAAGACCGGAACGGAGTGAGGACTTGGGAGCGAGGGATTTATTATCGTACAAATCAGAAAAAATAGTCCACTGGACTGTTTTTTCTGATTTGTACAATCAATAATTTCCCCTCCTGCTATCAATTTTTTATACCTATTTTCACAACTATTTATTTCTACTATAATATCCCCATTATGAAAGCATCAAAATTTATTAACTGGACACTGCGCGAAGCTCCAAATGACGCAGTTATTTCTAGTCATCAGCTTATGATGAGAGCTGGTCTTATCCGCAAACTTGGAAACGGACTTTATTCTTATATGCCTATGGGACTTAAGGCATTCCGTAAAGTTGAAAGAATTATTCGTGAAGAACTGGACAGAGCAGGTATGCTCGAGATGAAGCCTACTGTTGTTCAGCCTGGTGAAATATGGAAGGAATCGGGACGCTGGGAAAAAATGGGTCCTGAAATGCTTAAGCCACAGAATCGAGGTGGACAGGATATGGTAATTTCGCCAACTGCAGAAGAAGCATTTACTGCTCTTGTGCGCGATGGACTTACTTCTTACAAGCAGCTTCCTTTTACTTTGTATCAGATTAATACTAAATACCGAGACGAGATTCGCCCACGTTATGGCGTTATGAGAGGCCGCGAATTTACTATGATGGATGCCTACTCTTTTGATAAAGATCAGGCAGACCTGGACGCTTCTTACGAAAATGCAGCAGCTGCTTACCGACGCATTTTTAAGCGCATGGGCCTTGCTACAATTTCTGTAAAAGCCGACACAGGTGCTATGGGTGGTTCTGGTTCTGAAGAATTCATGGTAGAAAGCGAAGTTGGTGACGATACTCTTATTCTTTGTCCTGACTGTAAATATGCTGCTAACGTAGAAAAGGCTGCCTGCAAGGACGATGTTGCTCTTGGTGCAGACGGAAAACCTCAGGTTGCAACTACTACTGCCGTTGAAGAAATCCCTACTCCAAATGTTCGCACAATCGAAGAGCTGAGCGACTTCCTTAAGACAACTCCACAGGCATTTATTAAGACTCTTATTTACAAGGTAGAAAATCCTGGCGTTGAACTTGCCGGTGATTTTGTTGCTGTTTGTATCCGCGGCGACCTTGATGTTAATGAAGCTAAATTGTGCGCCCTGTTCAAAGCAAGCAATGTTGAACTTGCAGAAGAAGCTGATGTTGTAAAAATCACAGACGCTCCTGTTGGTTTTGCAGGCCCTGTTGGTCTTAAGAAGGCACAGGTTATTGCAGATAAAACTGTTATGACAATGCACGACGCTGTAACAGGCGGACTTAAAAAGGATGTTCACTTTATTCACGTTGAACCAGGCCGCGATTTTACTCCATTTATGACTGCAGATGTTCGCATTGTAAAACCGGGTGATATTTGTCCTGAATGCGGCGGAACTTTCTATTCCAAAAAAGGAAACGAGCTTGGTCATATCTTCAAGCTTGGCGAAAAATATACAAAATCAATGAACGTAACTTACCCTGATGAAAACGGAAAGCTTGTTACTCCAATTATGGGTTGTTACGGAATTGGTGTTGACCGTACCCTTGCAAGTATTATCGAAGCACATCACGACGACAACGGAATTATGTGGACAATGTCTACAGCTCCATTCCAGGTTGCAGTTGTTCCTGTTATGTACAAGGAAAAAATGAAGGAAGTTGCAGATAAGATTTATGAAGAACTTCTTGCTGCCGGAATTGATGTAATTCTTGATGACCGCGATGAACGCCCAGGTGTTAAGTTCAAGGATGCTGACCTTATTGGTTATCCAATCCGCATTGTTGTTGGCGACAAGAATCTTCCTAACGTTGAACTTAAACTCCGCAGCGCCGAAAAGCCTGATTTAGTTCCAGCAGAAAGTGCTGCTGCAAAGGCTGTTGAAATTGTTCGCGCAGAGCTTGCTAAGTTGAACGCATAAGGGCTAAATATGAAAAAACTGATTTTGATAATGACTATTCTTCTTTGTCAGGTAGCGGCAACTTTTGCCCTTCCCGGCTATACTCCATTTGTTCCAGATACTGCGGGGGAATATGTTTACTATCGTGACTATTCTTTTGCACATGAAACTTATATTGGAATTTTAAATTATGATGATACGTCTTATCAAATCAGATATTATACTCCTGCCAACCGCGACTTTGCTGTTCCAGAAAAATCTATTGCTTTGCTTTTTTCTGTAAATCCTGAATCTGATTTTTTTGATATGACAGGTGAAAGAATTATTACAGACATTGATCCTTATGGCGATGACGTTGATATCTTAAATTATCTTCATGACATTTTATATGAATTTTCTTCACGCCGCATAAAGTGTGATGAGCTTGGCGCCCAGCCTGTTTTTTCAACACAAGAATATGAACAGTTTGGTGGCCAGGTTGAAATCTGTTTTGACAGCCTTATCCCTCTTTTTAATATAAAGAGCATCAAAAATAAACAGGATGGCAACATTGCTTTTACATGCGTAACTTACGGAAGAATTATAAATGCCCAAGATACATCCTTTGAAGATTTCAAAGGCCTGCTTCCTTCTAAACCATATCATGCGCCAACAGTAAAAAAGGTAAAGGGTAAATCAAAGAAATTCACAACACAGGATGGCCAGACAATCACCTTGGATTCAAACTGGGAACAGAAAATGGATAACCTTTGGATGTTTGGCGAAGAAGCGTCTATTTCAATTGCAACAATTCCCGGATATTTTGAAGACAACGATTTGAACACCCTGTTTGTTTTGCGCCGCATTACAGAAAGCACAAGCGGTTCTTACACAGACATAGAAAACATGGAGCTTACAACAGATAGCAAACACTTCATAACAAAAGTAACTGCTCATATTTCTCAGCCAGACAATAACAAGGTTGTTTACGTAATCAAAGAAATTACAACAAATCCAAAGGCAGAATTAAACAGCTACGTTTCAATTGCTGCCTACGAAGACAACTTTTTGGAAAAGAGCAGTTATTATACAAAATTGTTGAAAACCTTTAAGGATTAACCCTTCGACAGGCTCTGGGCCCGCGCTTCTTCAAATTTCACAAAATCCTCTCCCCAGTACTGGCACATTAAGGCACGGGCTTCGGGTAAAATTGAAGGGTCTACATCTGAATTCATTTGCTTGAGTGTATTAGCAAGAATAAAACGACTTCTTAAACGAATAGCCTGCATATGATCAGGCGTAATTCTTTGAGCAGGAAGTTCCTTTACAGCTGTAAAAAGAATTGTAAATACATTTGCAGCAGTACAAACATGCTCCCATTTTTTTAGGTCTGTTATTTTACTAAAAGCCGAAATTCCAGTATCGATAGAATATTCATATACAGGCTGCGCAATTCCCACATATTTTTGAGCTTCATAAGAAATGAAAAAATATTGAAGAAAATCTTCGGAACGAATACATCGCGAAAACGGAATATGCGAAAGCGCCTGCAAATAAAGTTCACGCTTGTAAAGCTTGCCCCACAAAAAGCCTGTATGATTTTGTTGCAATATATATCCATCAAAAATCTGAGAACCTGTAAGCTCGCCTTCATAGATTTTGTTTACAACCTGCTGCATTTCTTTCTGGCGTAGCAAAACCTTTTCTTCTATACGCGCACTATCCGCATTTGCACAAACAACCTTTGCCTGCCCCTGAACAATATCGGCACCTGAGTCAATTGCAGCCTTGTATAAAGTTGCCAGAGCCCCTGGAAGCAACGCATCATCACTGTCGAGCATAAAAACATAATCGCCTTCGGCCGCTTCTACACCAGTACGGCGTGCCTCCAACAGCCCAAGATTAGTTCTATGCTCGCGATACAAAAGCTGATCTTTTGAAAGCTTATGTTCCTTTCTAAACTGTTTTACGATTTTTTTACAGGTAAGTTTTTTATCTTTATTGCCAGGACTCCCATCATTTACAACAACAATCTGAAGCCCCGAAAACTCCTGCCCCACCACCGATTCAAGGCAGCGGCGCAGGAAGGGTTCTGTGTTATAAACTGGAATGCAAACAGATACGAGAGGGGTGGACATTAGAATGTTTTTAATCCATATCCATAAAAGGTTGAATCGCCTGGATTAAAAGTATCAAATGATAATGAAAAACATGCATTAACATCTTCTACCGAAGTGATTGCCTCTTCTTTCAAATCGACAGTTACTACACGATTCATGTTTTCAGAAGATCTGAGAGTACCTTCTTTTGGATTACCTGAATCATCTAAATCAATATCAACATAACCACCGTCATCTGCTATTACAAGTTCATCCGGTTTTCTTGCAATAAATTTTCTAGCACCATAGAAATATTGATCTGACTCATTCAGGGGCGGCGCTATTGTAACATGACGAACTTCGTTTCCATCAGTTTCAAGAGTATAAGTAGGATTTGCTGCTCCATCAGATTCATAGTATGTTGTTTCTTTCCATCCTAAAACTTTTGTGAGATATTTTCCCTGCTCAACTAATTTAGACCAATCAGCAAATTCATAATCGCCCTCATTGTCCGGATTAGATAAATTTACTTTAGCAATACCACCATTACTTACAAAAATAGGTCTTCGATAGTATTCCCCTGCATCTTCAAAATAAGAATTAGAATATGGATAAACAGTATCAAAACCACTATTCATATAATATGAACATAACGCTACGTATAATACATTATCCCAAATATAAAGATCAGAAATAATTGCTCGATCCGTAATTTTTGCAAAATCTAAACCTGTTCCCATATCACTTGTTAACGCACCATTAATACTTGAATCCAACGAAATGGAACTTCCATTAAATTCAAGAGCCTTTATATAAAGACTTTGATTATCTGAATATGTTGAATCCCCAGAATAACAAAGAATAGTTTTATTATCTCCTCCATTCATTTCTATGCTATCTACAGCCATCGAAGTAACAGAAAATAAATTATTAGAATCATTTTGAAGAACTCCACACATAAAATCTGAAGTCACTTCTGGATCAACAGCACCTATATAAACATTGCTATCACTCAGTTTGAAAAAGAAAAATAAATAAGGATCACAGAAAGCAATTCCTGTATAAGACTTTTGGAATTGTATTTGTTGTGAAGTAACCCCTGCATCACTTAACAATTCTTCCAAATCAATTTCAAAGTCTGCATCAAACGTATATCCTGAATATGATTGTTTATATCTATAAATATACCTATTATCTAACGTATAAATCGATACCTTTGCATTATTATCAAAACAAAAAACAGGATTTTCTTCAACATTGTACGGAATACAATCATAATTGCATGTTATATTTGTTTCATCTGTAATTTTTCCAAAAGCCTGTATACCAAGCGTAAAGTTATTATCAAAGGTCGTATACATATAACCAGAATCATCAATTTCCGTATGCGTATATTCTTCTTCCCTTCTATTCCACAACACAACCGGATAGTCCAAATCCCCAGCCTGATTGTAAGAATTAATCAACTCATCTGTAATAATAAATTTAGTACTGTTATTATAACTATCATAAACAAGATGAGCACCGGTACCCGAACTGCCCTGAAGCCACTTGTCGGTAACAAATCCACCTAAAACTGTTACGGCTTCTTTACAGGAATATATTTTTTTATTATTGGAATTCATAAAATTAAACTCAATTTCGTAACAATCAGAAGAAATATCTTCATACTCTAGGGTAAGTGTACGCTCTGTAAGGCCAGGTTCATAGGTTCCTGTAAATGTTAAACCAGAATTAGAAATCTTTCGTTGAGATAATACGGAATTCTTGCTTATTAGAGCCTTTGCAGAGATATCTACCTTACTAATCTTATTCGTATGATCGTAAATAACAAGATCAATGCTTCCTGAAGCATTTTCTGTAAAACCTGTTAAATTCAAGGTAATTGCATCAACATTATAAGCTGCCATCTGGTCCGGAACATCTACTTCTTTTGAACCTGTAAGTATATCTACAAAAACTTCGTCTTCTATCGAAAGCTTTGCACTGGCAACAATATACCAGTTTCCTGCTTCAGGAAGCTTAAAAGAATAAGTTATAGCACTTGCACTGCCGCCAAGGGTTGCTGTAACTGCAGAATTTTCTTCGTATGATGTGCTGGTTCCCTTATAAGCAACAACGCTGTAATTTAATGAATCAAGACGTGTAAAAGATGTTGTTGCAGAACGGTCATTTGTATCTAAAAGATTTATTGAACCAGATACACTATATGATTTTTCCTGAAAATCATTTTTTGATTTTATATCATTACCATTTGAACAACCAGAAACAGTCATTATTAATAAGGCACAAAGTACAACTGCCGAACGTATCAATTTATTTGTATTCTTCATATCTAACCTCCTCAAAATTATTCCTTTACGACGATATTAAAGGTCTGGCTGCTTATCAGAACATCTTCCTCTCCGGTAGCACCTTCGAACATTGGCCAGGTTGCCTTTAAGTAGAGCTGATAGATTCCAGCTGCTTCAAGCGGTGCGTTATCATCTGGATTAATGGTAATCACATTATTTTCAACAGTATAATAAGTGGTGCCATAGTTATTAATGTCATTACCATCGTAAGATAAAGAGGCTTCCCATCGAATTGAATTTAGCTCTTCTTGAGTTAAAGTTTTTCCATCTACTCTAGTTGCTGTAAATGTGATAGTTATGTCATAACTGTCCAGATAAATTGATTCAGTTGGACAGGTAATTCCAAGAACAAGTGTTCTGTTTTCTTTATCCACCGAACCGCCAATATCATTTGTTTTGTCTATATAATATGGCTGATATGTTTTGAAAATTCCGTTCCATTTTCCTGTTATATATGAATCATATTTATAACCAGCCTGGAAAAGTGAAGTTATAACATCACCTGCATAAGTCTGAACCTCTGAATATTGAACATAAGTTGTATCCATGTTCTGAACAACAGCGGCTGTTGTATAGTCTGATAAAAGTCTTGCATTTGGATCTGAAGAATCCTGTCCATACCAGAATTCAAAAATGCCAGGGCTTCCGTTCATAGAAATAAGGTTTATTTCAAAATTATTTTCTACCTCTTCCGGCTTAAAATTCTTTGCATATCCAACATAACAATTTGAATAACCATTTCCTAAATTACTTCCAAAGCCAACTATTGCTATAAGGTTTAAAGTTTCTTCTGTTTCGTTTTGATTATCTATAAAATCTTCGGCCTTGAAAGCATCTTTGAACGCAAATGAATTATCTGATTTCTTTGTATAATAATTTGAATCATTTATATAATTATAACTTTTAATTGCTTTGGCCTTGTCGTTTTGACTAAGGTTTGAAAGTGCAAGCAATTCTGTCGATGAAAAATCACCCTTAAACTCTTTTGAAATATCACCTTTTATTGCATATAAATCTATATGTTTTGGAACAATAGAAGTATCGGTACTGCTAAAAGCACTTCCTTCGCTGGCAGTTACCGAAATTGTAAAGGTGATTTCGGTATCATCCTCAGGATCTTTTATTTCTTCATCAGGGTCTTTTTCTTCTGGTTTTGTAATGTCTTCCTCTGGATCTTTTTCTTCCGGATCCTTTTCTTCAGGCTTCTGCTCTTCCGGCTCTTTTATTTCTTCTTGTGAACCACCGTTTTCTTTTGTAAGAGATACAGAAAGCTTTGCTCCCTC
This sequence comes from Treponema sp., assembly GCA_045224915.1. Classification (GTDB taxonomy): domain Bacteria; phylum Spirochaetota; class Spirochaetia; order Treponematales; family Treponemataceae; genus Treponema_D. The sequence continues at coordinate 11,217 of JBGVAV010000017.1, read as the reverse complement.
TTGTGTAACAAGCTTTGTTTCAGAAGTTCCAGAATACATGATTGATTCTGTTGTTCCGTCAGAAGTCTTTGAAACTGATTTTACAACAACCTTTGCATAAACTTCAGAATCTACAGGAACACCGAAAAACTTAATCTTTGCTTCTGTAGTATCCTGCAATAATTCAACAGAATCAGAAGCGATTACAGTTCCATCCTTATAGTAAAGAGTACATTCTAAAACAACAGAAACCTCTACTTCTGCTGCACCATCTGCTTCGCGTGAAGAAACAGACGAATACAATCCTTCTGTATTAAAGTTTAGAGAAACATCTGTTTTGTGTTTTGGGATTAAATTATCATTGGAGCAGGCTGTAAGACAAACTCCGGTGAGCAATAAAAACAACAAAGGCAAGAAAAACTTATTTTTCATTCAACGACCCCTATTCTAGCATAAAATAGTATGTAACATTTTATTATACAACTGCTAAGATAAAGGGGTCAAGAAATAAAGTAGACAGTAAGTAAATTAGAAACTAGTCCTAGAAAGCGGCGAGCCTATCCATTGGCCTTCGCTTCCAAGATAATCTTTTTTCTGACCTTCTATGAGGAACTGAACGCTATTTACAGTCGAGAATGAAGTTGCTGTATAAACAAGCTGCATAAGCTGACTGTTGTAGCCTTCTACGCCATCCCTATTAAATTCAAACGCATCATTAAAATCAAGATATGCAACGCCACCGCTAACACGCGCACCTAAAAGTCTTGTGCCTTCTGGAACAAGAGAAATACATGTCCTTTCTTCTGATTTTGTTGTGTCAGGGCCTGCAAGAACAGCCTTAATTGCAGTTGTAAGCGGAGAATCTGTTTTTGGAACAGAACGTTTTACAAGCTTGCGGTTGATTGAACCGTCGCCATCAATTTCTATAAAGCAAAGCACGAGCTCTGTATAAGCTGGTTCAGCAGCTTTTGTTTTTTCGGCAGATTTTTTTTTGGCAGCTTCTGACTCAGTTTTTTCTTTAGTTTCCTGAGCCTTTGTTGATGACTCTGCTTTTGAAGCCTCTTCTTTTGGGGCAGACTTTTTCTGCTCTGGTTCTACCTGAATAACTACATCATCAGCCTGAGGATTAAGCGGAATTTTCACGGTTTCTTTTTCGCTTGGAGTATGATTTTCTACAAACTCAGGAGTTGAACCAAAGACACGTTCAAAAAATCTTGTTTCTTTAAGATTTGTAAGGATTGCGTCTTTTTTTACGAGGAAAATAATAAAAATAACGAGGAATGCTAAAATTATACAGGCCAGTGTAAGGCCTGTCTTTTTCTTTGAACTTTTATCTGCCATATAAAGATTATCGGCAGATAAAAGTTTTGATTTAGAATTATATGAGAATGACTTGTGTTAGAATCCGATTGCTACAGTTGCAAAGGCTCCCAATCCGGCTCCAGTAAAGCTCTTTGTAAAGTTTGGAGACTGGAGAGAAACACCTGCGTCAACTTCAACAAGACGGATATTCAATGAAAGAGCAAGTGCATTCTTGTAAACTTCATCCATGTGTTCATGAGAAAGTTCAAGACTGATGATGTTCCACAAGCTCAAGCGACCTGCTACAGCATAGTCTACGTAGTATGAAGTTTTACCACCAAGATCTGCATTAATTGCAGATGCAAATGGATGACGGATTCCAATTCCAAGGTAACCCTTTGTTGTAAGAAGGCTTCCAAATGGATGGAAATTAGCTGTAATACCAATCTTCATTGGACGGTGAATAGCATAAGGTGTTGAAAGTGTTACAGCCTGACCAAACATATCATCAAAGCCAGATTCTTCAGAACCATCGTCTTCATTTACTTCATTAACATCACCGTTGTCTTCGCCCGAATCTTCGCCATTCATACCAAGCAACTGATCAAGGCTATATTCACCAGAATACTTACTTGATACAGAAGTACACATGCTCAATTTACTTGGTGCAAGAGGAATACGTGCTGTTGCTCCAACTGTAAGGAAGCGGAACAAATCTCTCTGATAGGTTGCAGAAAGGTCAAATCCCATGTTGTTTGTTATAGCGTTGATGATTGCATTTATGTCATCAAAGCCGTTATTAACATCAACGTTTGTATATAACTTTGCATCAAGATTTGCATCATATTCAAACTTGTTTTCTGTATCGTTAATGTAGAGCATTGCATAAGTGTCGCTGGCATCAAAATGTGCAAGAGCGCTAAATGCTGTTCCAACAAATTCAAGACGAGATTTTTTTGTATTCCAGCCACCGTTTACAGAAACTGTAGCAAAAAGGTCGGCATAAGTATTTGAAGTTCCCATTTTGTACTTGTTACCCATGCCTGTATTTCCTTTTCCCAGGAATTCAAACAAATCATCAGAAAGTCCAACGCCAATATCGGCTTCGGCACCAACCTTTACTCCAAGGATAAGTCCACGAGGAATATCAATGCCAATGCTTATTGCAGGGGCAATGTTTCCTTTTATTGCAGCACCTTTGTCGGCAACGTTATCAGCAATTTCTGCTAAATCAATTACAACATCTTTCTTGAAAATGTCTGTAAGTCCAAGGAGGTTGTTTGAAACTTCGACAGGCACGTCAACTTTAATTTCAAAGAATCTGTGCGAAAAGAAGTTCTCAGCAAATGAAGCCCCAATTAAGGATGCAAATAATACAAAAGAAATAAGTAGTTTTTTCATTATTCGTTACCTCCATTGTTCTGTTCGCTAAAAGGATAAACCTGAATAGGCTTATTCTTATCTGCCACTATTTTAGCCTTGATTTTTCCACCAACCTTTGCGTCACGCAATAAGCCAAATGTGCTGTTTGCACCTTCGCCAATAATCAGTTTAATCTGCGGCTCAAGAGGATATGTTGAAATAAACTTTGCAGGATTAATTTCAATAGTTGTTGTCTTACCATTACCAAAGGCTTGTTCCTGTTTAGAAGAATCATTGTACATATCGATTTCAAGCTTAATTGTTCCTGCAATTGGCAGCTGTGTTTTTTCAATGATAAGAGATGCAGATTTTACAGCTTCAAGATACTGTTCATAGCTTGACATATCTGTTGCTTCTTCACGACCAAGGAGATCGCGTTCCTTATCTGTCTTTGTTGTAGAACCTGTACCCGAACCAGAAGAATTATTATTTTCTTCTTCCTCGTTGTTTATAAAATCCATGAGGTCAATTTTGATTGGTTCTACTAAATTAAAGTTCAAATTAAGCTTAAGCACTACATCAATAGAAATTGAAGTTGAACCAGAAGCCTTGAGGGCCTCCAATGCTTCTCCATCAAGTGTTATACTGTCATTGTCAGTTCCAGAAAGACCAACATTGTAACTGATGCACAAAGTTGAATCTTCTGTACCAGAACCTGTTGGTGTAGTATTCAAGGCACTTGCAAAATCAATAAGTTCTTTTCCAAGAACTGCAGTTATTTCGCCGCCTTCGTTTTTTGAAGCTTCAAAATCTGGCATAGGAACAAAATCAATTTTCTTAGGGCCATAAGTTTGTGTCTGTTCATTATAATCAGCAAGAATCCAGTTTACTTCGTCATCTGTACTAACCTGCTCAATTGTGCCGTCGTCTTTTTCTTTACCATAGAAAGTTTTGATTGTTCCTGCAAATCCAGAATCGTCTCCAAGAATATCAGGAACATTTGCATAAAGATAAAGAGGCATTTTGTCAATCTGAATATTTTCAAGAGCCTCTGCAACTTCACTGCCCAAAGATTCAAACATTGTCTTTTTGTTTATTGAAGTATTAAACTCGCCGTTAAAGTTTGTGTTGTCAGGCATTTTGATGTTTGCTTCTTTGAATTCAAATTTTGGTGTGATTGTCAAAGAAACAGAATACTTTTCACCGGGTTCAACATGCTGAACAATTAACTTTCCGCTCTGTGCTCCTGGAAGACCAATTTCACCATTAATATCTACAGAAGAAGTTGTTGTAAGATTTGTTGTAAATTCTGTTGTGTTTGTGAATGACAATGGCTCTGCATTTTCTGCACCGGCAACAATTGTTTTAGCAGCGCCTTTTGTAATTCCAAAGGCATCGGACCAGATGTTGATTGTAATATCATTACCTTCTGGAAGTGTATTATTTGCAACTACATCAAATCCAACTTCTTTCCATTTGATCCAGTTTACAAAGCTTGATAGATCACTTGGAAGGTCAACATTCTGACTGATAGTTGACTGGAATTCATCTGGCATAGTTACGCTGGCAGTTACTTCCTTAATATCTGTCCTAACGTTAACCATAGGAGGATTTTCAAAATCAATATCTGCGTTGTGAAGAAGAACTGTTACATGTGCTGTTGCTTTGATGTCTGAGTTATCAACAGCGTCATCATTAAAGGTTTTTGTAGGATTAGCTTTTGTAACTGTACAGTTCAAACCACCAGTAATATTGATGTTCCAGTCATTGATTACAGGATCATCAGCTTCCCAATCATCCTTAAGTTCTACAGTAAGAGTTCCGTCATTAATTGTTACATCACCAAGGTCTTCGCTTAGTGTAAATGGAATTTTTACTTCTACATCTGGAATATTGAAAGCACTGTCTGGAAGAGTAACTTTTTTTGCAATTGAAATCTTACTGTTTTCTGCAACTGTTGCTATGAATACAACAGAAGGTGTAGAACCTTCATAGCGCAAATACATTCCTGTCTTGTAAATTGTCTGACCAGAAATATCAATTTCGGCTTTGTTGTTTTTAAAGGTTCCAGAAGAAAGGATAGTTTCATTACCATCCTTTTTATAAATAAGAGTTAATTTTCCTTGTGCTGTTCTTCCATATGGATCATGGTCTGCACTAACTACAAAAGTTCCTGTTTTATATTTAATGCTTTCAAAGTATGTTCCAGAAACTTTCTGGAATTGTACCATCAAATCATGACCACTTTCTGGGAGAGCTCCACCAAAAGTAATACTTGTATTCAAGGTCAAATTAATTGCAGACAAATCAATTGGTTTGTTTTCATTAATACTACCAATTGTTGGAATCTCAATTTCCTTGTCGATGCTGAAGCTTTCCTGCATAATAGTAGAAAAGTCCATATCGCCAAATGATTTTGCAAAGTCAAAATCTATTCCGGTAAGTGGCATGTGTAACAAATACTGCTGATACTTACTGCCATCATTATACTTATAAACCTTAAACTTTGATTCTGATCCATCTTCGCTGCTTAAAAGCTTTTCAAAGTCCAAAAGATTTGATAAATCTAATTTCTCCTGCATAGCCTGAGAACTAAGATCCAAAATAGGAAACTCGTAAACAGCATCGGTTTTAATTGAAACAGTCTGAGGAATTTCCATATCCTTGAATCCGCAGCCTGCAAAAATAACCGCGATAGAAAGAATCGCAGTGAAAAGGATTAATCTCTTTTTCATACGCATCACTCCTTTAGTTCAAAAATTATAGCATAATTCAACAACTTTAACAAATTCGGGCAGGTATATTAAACGACAACAATATACCTACTTATTGTTAAAAAACGCAGCGAACGGATTGTAACTCATTCCGTCGTCATTTTTATCAAATTTTTGCGAATTTTTGTTAAAATCGGCCTTTTTTTCGGATTTTTTAACAACAACTACGCGTTTTGGGGCATTTCCTGTTGGAGCCGGACGTGCTGCACGTTCTGGGCGTTTTCCTTCAGAAGACTGTCCTATACGGCTCATGGCATCACTCTTGAGGGAAAGCCCTATTCTGCGGCGGTCCTTGTCCAGATTTATGATTGTGAATTCAAATACATCTCCAACCTTTACAACTTCCATTGGATCGTTTACAAAGTTATCGCTGAGTTCGCTAAGATGAACAAGGCCTGTTTCGTGCAAACCGATATCTACAAAGGCACCAAAGTCTACTACGTTTTTGATTTTTCCAGTTACCTTCATGCCTTCCTTTAGGTCTTCAAACTGAAGAACGCCCTTCTGCATAATTGGAGCTGGATATCCGTCACGAGGGTCGCGGTTTGGTTTCTGGAGCTCGTCAACAATGTCGCGGACTGTTGTAAGGCCAATGTTATATTTGGCAGCAATTTCATCTATTTTACCGGCGCTTACTGTCTGGCCTGCCTGAATCATTGGAAGAACTTCGCGGGCTGCGTCATAATTTTCCGGGTGAACCCAGGTGTTGTCCAGAGGATCAGAGCTTTCGGCAATTTTAAGGAAACCTGCGCACTGTTCAAATGCTTTTGGTCCAAGCCCCGGAACTTTTTTAAGATCTTCGCGGCTTGTGATTTTTCCGTTTGAATCGCGGTAGGCAACAATTTTTTTAGCAGTAGTTGCGTTGATGCCCGAAACATATTTGAGCAGCGAGTAGCTGGCTGTGTTCAGGTTTACACCAACATTATTTACAACAGAGCCAACAACTTCATCAAGCTGTTCTGCAAGCTTTTTCTGATTTACGTCGTGCTGGTAAAGACCTACACCAATTGCTTTAGGGTCAATCTTAACAAGTTCGCTGAGCGGATCCTGGAGGCGGCGGCCCATGCTGATGGCACCTCTGATTGTAAGGTCAAGATCAGGGAACTCTTCGCGTGCAATATCGCTGGCAGAATAAACAGAAGCCCCGGATTCATCTACAACTGTGTAAACAACGTCTGTATAATTTTCGCTGATTACACGGCTGACGATTGCCTGAACTTCCTGACTGCCTGTTCCGTTTCCAACTGCAACAACCTGAATGTCATATTTGTCGATTGCATCATTAATCATTTTGTAAGAGCCGTCCGGGTCAGTTACCTGGAAGAACTTAAAGTAACCAAGGTACTTTCCTGTTTCATCAAGAGCGGCACACTTTGTACCGGTACGAATACCAGGGTCAATTCCAAGAACGCGGCTTCCCTTAATTGGCTGAGTCATAAGAAGGTTCTTTAAGTTTTCGCTGAAGATTCCAATTCCGTGTTCGTCGGCTTCATCGGCTTCATCACTGCGGATTTCGCGAACAACTGCCGGACTGAGCAGGCGAACTACACCATCCTCAATTGCGTCGCGGTGGTAAGTGTTGTGAATGTCGGCGTGCCTCTGGAGTGCGGCCACTGCAGCATCAACATCAACGTCAATTGTAACTTCAAGAGCACCTTCGCGTTCTCCACGATTTATTGCAAGAATGCGGTGTGGCTTTACCTGGTCCAGCGGCTCCTTGTAATCCCAGTACATTTTGTAAGTAGAAGTGTTTTCTGCAACAGTTGCGTCCTGGCCTTCGGGAACAATTCCCTTTGTAACAATGTTTCCGGTTTTCATATAAAGAGCGTGAACAGTGTCGCGGTTTGCTGTCTCTTGTGAAACCCGTTCTGCAATAATATCCTTTGCACCGGCAAGAGCGTCTGCAGCAGATTCTACATTGAGTTCTGCATTTTCATTATCAGTCTTAATAAATTTCTCGGCTTCTTTTTCGCAGGCAGCATCGTCGTGGTCTTCAAGCATAAAATCTGCAAGAGGTTCAAGACCTTTTTCTGCGGCAATCATTCCACGGGTCTTCTTCTTTTTCTTGAACGGAGCCCAGAGATCTTCGAGTGCAGTAAGAGTTGTTGCAGACATAACTGCATTGTACAAAGTTTCTGTAAGCTTACCCTGCGCAAAAATGCCCTTTACAATTTCAAGACGACGGTCTTCCAGATTATGATAAGATTTATACAAGTGATCACAATCGCGAACCTGTACTTCATCAAGATTATCATGCTTTTCTTTACGGTAGCGGCTGATGAACGGAATTGTACAACCCTCCTCTACCAGACTAATTACAGCACTAACCTGCTGTACGCGGATGTTAAGCTCCTCCGCAATTTTTTTCATAATTTGAACTTCATTGACAGCCAAAGCGTCAATTGCTTCTTGAGTAAAATCCATTTTTCCACCCTTTTGATTTTTGTTTATTGTAATCCGTTAATTATAGTATTCACAGCATCAATACGAGCAGTGAGCCAGTTTTTAAAGTATTCAGCAGAAGCAGCTTGCGAAGTCTGTGCGGCTGTTTTACTTGCACTACACAACTCATTAATGCTGTCTCCAGGGTTACCCCATTTATCACGATTAAGATTAAATACTGTTGTATATTCGCCTGTAGAATTTGTATCTATAAAACTACTTACAGAGCTCTTAAGAGCTGCCACATTTACAGTTGCCCATTGAGCCTTTACAAGATTCTTAAACCAAGTCTGATTAATAAAGATAACCATCCAAGGGTTTCCATAGCCGCTGCCACTTCCATTTACATCCGGCTGACCTTTGCCTGCAAACATAGCATTTATACCTTCATTCTTGCAATCGCTTCCGGTAATGCTGAATCTCTTATTACCCATAGTTGAATCAAAGTCCCAAGGCGCTTCAAAACGCAGCTTTTTATCTGCTCCTTCTGCAAAATCTATATCCATATAGAAGCTTGACCAGTAAAGATCCGGATCACAGGTAATTTCACTAAATATATACATATTTGCCAGAGACTTTGTATCAATTACACGGTTAATACAATTCTGACATTTTTCGTCCTGTGTTGCGCCTTCCGGTGTATATTCTACAAGTCTGTATTCATAATTAAACTTATAGTATTTGTGATTATATGCAGCCTCATAACATATTTTCCAGAGATTGTTCATATAATTCATAATGAAATTTCTTTGGTCCATGCTGTATACATCACTCTTAATAGTATAGCCGGTATTAGGTTTATAAAGATTCTGGTTTGCATAATCCTTTATATCTGTTGGATAATGAATTTCAAAGCGATTCATAAGCTCTTCTGTATCATAATAATTATCAAATTCAAGAAGATAACCTATCTGTGTTTCAGGAGAATTCTCTTCTGCCTCTGAAATATTAACTCTCTTTTTATTTGTCTGCTGCTGTTCTGCAAGAACATATACGCCCATATAAGTTCCATTAAGTACAACCTCTACAAGTTGAGCATCGCTTGCATAATAATCCGGGAACATTTCGTGGAACATCTTAAAGGCTGTAGCATCACGTAAAAGCGAAGCATCCTTGAATACAGAAAGTAAAACCCAGCTCTTGAATTTTTCTCCATTGTGAACTCCAAACATGCTCTGCTTTTTATCAAACTTAATTCTCAAGGATTTTTTATCATAACTTGTTGTATAATTGCCGCGTACTTTTACCTTGCCCACTGCATCAACTACGTTACCTGCTGTGATTTTACATTCAACATAATACGGATCAGGAATGTTAGAATCCCAATACTCATTTTTAATATGACGTGATTTTGGCTCTGTTACAAACCTGTTGCTTCCGCCGTTTGCAGTAGAAACAATTTGTACCAGAGGGTATTTTCCAAAGCCTGTAATTACGCCAGGATCTGTATACCATTTGTTATTACCATTTTTGAAAACTAAACGTTCATAATTTTTGTTGTTATAAGTAAAAGTATAACGGATTTCAAAATATAACTTCTTTTTCTGGTCCAGATAATTATTTAATTCTGTATTCTGAATTGTAATTATTTCTTTTGTGTCTGAAAGCAGAATATTTTCTGTAGTTTCAAACGCATTTGTTCCATTGCGGGTTCCGTTTTCTACATGAATTTTAATTCCCATAGTTATATTTTCCAAAGCAGAAGGAGCTTCTATGGACAATTTCTTTAATTCAATTTTGCGGTTACCATCTACATTTACAGAATAATCAATATCTTCACAGGTTGCATAAAATTTTCCTAAACCGTCAATTGCGGTTCCTTGTGAACTTCCATTTGCACTCCAATTATATTTCGGATACTGATATTTTTGTGGATATGGGCTCGTTGTTAATTCACTGTTTTTTACCTGCTGTGATGCATAATTTATATCTTCAATAGGAAACTCATACAAATGTCCGTACAAAGTAAAAGTGCTTGTAACAGCGGTGTTAAAATCATATGAAGTTTTGAATTTGCTGTCTGAATACCAGCCACGGAATTCTGCATTCTGCTGTTGCGGGTCTGCAGGTTTTGTAACAGTTCCGTTATAGTTTATCTGCTGGGAAGGAATTGTTATCTGTGTCGGAGAATCCGGGTCATCCTGAACTACAAAATTAATTGTAAAAGTTTTGATTGTCCATTTTGCATAAATGGTCACAGGCGCAGTTACTGGAGTGTCAAAATTATAAGCGGTATTTAATTCTTCATCTGCATACCAGCCGCCAAAGATATATCCTTCTTTCTCCGGATCTAAAGGTCGTGTAACTTTTCCATTATAATTTATCTGCTGCGAAGGAATATTTATCTGATTATCCTGAACAATAAAATCAACTTTAAAAGTTTTGATTGTCCATTTTGCATAAATGGTCACAGGCGCAGTTACCGGAGTGTCAAAATTATAAGCGGTATTTAATTCTTCATCTGCATACCAGCCGCCAAATATGTATCCTTCTTTTTCAGGATCTGAAGGTTTGGTAACTGTTTCTTTATAGTTGACCTTTTGAGATATCTGTGTTGGAGAATCTGGATCATTCTGAACTATAAAAATTACTGTAAAATTCAGGATAGTCCATTTTGCATAAAGCGTTGTATTTCCAAAAACTGCATCATTAAAATCATATTTCGAATCATCTGTGAAAGAACTGTCGCTGTACCAACCCCCAAAAGTATAACCTTCTTTTACAGGGGTCTGAGGTTCTGTAACTCTTTCTCCGTCCTGAACTTGAACTTGAGTAATTGCAGCTCCTCCGCTTGTTTCAAAGGTTACCTTAAACATTACAGGCTTAGGAGGTTCTGGTGTGTCTTCAGGATTTGTTGGATCTACAGGATCTGTTTTTCCGCCAGATTCATTAGTTTCACCTTCGTCATTGGTTCCACCTCCGTTGTTAACTTCACCTTCGTTATTAGTTTCGCCCTCGTTGTTTTCTTCACCTTCTTCATCTTCACCGGCTTGAGTTCCCTGACCTTCATTTTCCTGATTATCTGGATTAGTTATGTTGCTCTGATCATCAGGATTATTCAGCTGAGTCTTTTCTACCCATTTTGCATAAAGCTTATAGTTTCCGTGGATTTTTGTCGCAAAATCAAATTTTCTGGCTGTTTCAAAATCTTTTCCAAGATACCAGCCTCCAAATTCGTAACCATCTTTTGTTGGGTTAGCAGGAATAGCAACTGTCTTATCATATTCAACAATTTGTGTTTCTACAGCAGAACCTCCGTTTGTATCAAAAACTATAGAAAAGGTTTGGATCTTCCACTTTGCATACAAAGTTATATTAGACGTTACAGGTGTATCAAAATCATATTTTGTAGTAAAAC
>JBGVAV010000016.1:0-3284 GCA_045224915.1 Treponema sp. | reverse complement strand
CGAGCACGACGCACCAAACTACACTCCACGTATTTCTTCTCTGCTTGACCTTGAAGGTGGCATTGACGGCGGCTATGCTTACTCGCTTTCTATTTTGAAGAGCGACTGTGGAAACGGTGACAATACACTCCGCTTTACTTACACTTACGACAATCCACAGAACGGCGAAGGTCATTACATCCACACTTACATGGGCGACGGAAATCCTCTTCCAAGCTTTGAAGGTGAGCCGGTAAAAGTTAAGATCGAAGGTGGAATTGAAGAGTTCTCAAACGAAATCTGGAACTCTTTGAATGAGGATAACAAGGTTTCTTTGTTTGTTCGCTTTATTGATTTGGAAAGCGGCAAGTACGAAGAGAAGATTATAAATAAGAATAAATAGTTCTTATTTCGAGAGGAGGTTTATAATGAAAAAAGCGTTTCACTTTTTTTTCTTTATGACCTCCTTTTTTATTTTAATCTTTTCATCCTGTTCGTCAGTTAAAAAACGCACCTGGACCGACGAAGTAATTATAAACAAAAAATACCGGGCCTTTGCCGAACAAGCCGACAGCTATCTTCAGGAAGCTAACTTTCAGGGCGCGGTACTGATTGGCCGCGGAAAGAAAATTATCTTTGCTAAGGGCTACGGCCTCTGCGATGAAAAGGCTGCGGCCCCCGACCAGGCTCCGATAGGAATTAACACAACTTTTGAGGCCGGGTCTATAAGTAAGCAGATGACGGCCGCTGCAGTTATGCAGCTGGTGCAGGCGGGGAAGCTGGCGACTTCGGACAGGCTTTCTAAGTTCTTTCCTGATTTTCCGGCTGGCGACAAAATTACTATCGAAATGCTTTTGAATATGCGTTCGGGTTTAACCGACCACATTAATGCATCCGATGATTTTTTTCCGAAAAATATTTACCGAAGAATTGAAGTAAAGCAGATGGCCTGCGAGCCGGTTGAAGAAAATCTTGTTCTTGAATATCTGAACGAGGCTCCGCTTCTTGCTGAACCGGACTCTACATATTTTTACTGCAACACAAATTATTTTCTGCTTGCGAGAATTATTGAGCAGGTAAGCGGAATGTCTTTTGCTGATTATATGCAGAAAAATATTTTTGACCGCTGCGGTATGACTCGTTCAAATCTGGACTTTCAGAAAACCGATACCCGCGGATACGATTATAAGGGCCGCTATTACAGTATTCCAGCGGCGCTTTCTGTAGGCTGCGGTGATGTTAATTCCAGCGCCACGGATCTCTTCAAATGGAATATATATTTTACCGGTGGAAAGGTTGTAAAGAAAAAGACCTTTAAAAAAATGATTGATTCGGAATCTTACGGCTACGGACTTTACTGCCACGAGGGTTCGATTTTTCATACCGGTGTAACGAATGTATTTAATTCTTACGACGGTTATTATTTTGATGATAAACTTTCAATAATTGTTCTTTCAAACTGCCCGGCTGTAAAGGTGAATACAACTACGGTTGCAAGAAATCTGCAGAAGATGTGGAAAGAACAATAGCCTGTCATTCCGAACTTGTTTCGGAATCTATTTGATAGATGCTGAAACAAGTTCAGCATGACGTTGAATAATGGAGATTCTATGGATTTAATAAAAAAGTTTCTGCTCTTGTTTTTTCTTAATTGTTTGTGGCTGATCTGCTGTCTTCCGGTAATTACAATTGGCGGTGCTACCTGTGCCGCTTATGCTGTTGCTTTACGTCTTGCTGATGATGACGAAGAAGTTCAGAGCGTGCGCGGAATAGTACGTCGCTTTTTTAAGGCCTTTAAGCAGGATTTTTTGCAGGGCCTGCTACTTTCTCTTTTTACAGGAGCCGGCGTGGCGCTGGGATATTTTCTCTTTGACCGAGCGCGCGACTATGGTTTTAATCTGATTATAATTGCAGCGCTTGTCGTGTATGCCCTGGTTGTCTTAGTTGTAAACTTATATGCTTATCCGCTGGTAGCGCGTTATTCTAATACATTTGTAAATACTCTGAAGAACTCAATTGCTTTGTATGCAATGAACACAAAAATCAGTTTCCGTACTCAGGGCTGGGTAGTTGCTGGTTTGCTTTTGATTTATTTGTCAAAGAATATCTGGTATGCGGGAATCTTAATTATTCCTTCTGTTATATTTTATATGGTGAGTAGAACTGCGAAGGATATTTTTTTGCGAATGGAAAATCAAAATTGATTTCAATAATAAATAGTTATATAATAAAGTAAGGGAGTTAAAAATGAATTCAAAAAAAATCATAGCCATTGTTGTTGCAGTTGTTGTTCTGGGAATTTCTGCCTTCGTTATAATGAAAGGTTCTCATGATGTTTTTACAAAGAAGACTGATGAGCACTTAAATACTCTGTCTTATGCAAAGCTTCTGGAACTGGATAAGGGAACTGGTCCTGAATTAAAGCTTGCCATGGAAATGGTTAATTCTCCGCTGATTATTGATCATCTTTCTAATCCTGGTGATGAAGAATTAAAAAGGCTGGCCTTCCGCGAGTTTCAGGTTTTCCAGGATTTGTACCAGTCTCACAGAACCTTCTGGATTTCTGATATTGATAAAAAATATTATTCTAACATGGAGTTTATTTACGATCTGAATCCGGATCAGGCTGGTAACGAATGGTATAGAGCTACTCTGAATTGTGGTGAAGATTATCAGTTTTATGTAGATTATGATATCGGTTTGAAAAAGACTTTCATGTGGATTAACGCAATTGTTTATGGTACCGGCCATAAGCCTGTTGGAATTGCAGGAACTGGTATTGAACTTTCTGACTTTGTTGATTCAATGTATGCAAATCTTGAAGACGGTGTAACAATGTATATGTACAATGCCAACCACGAGATTTCCGGTTCAACAAATCTTGAGCAGCTGGAAAAGAAGGTTAAGATTACAGAGGTTATGCCGGAACTGGAAAAAGCTGCTTCTCTTACTCCTTCTGAAATTGAATTTGTTTCTACCTGGAATGGTGAGTATTGTATTCTTCCTCTTACTCAGGTTGGCTGGACTCTTGTAATGTTTATTCCTTACACCTTTAAGTCCTTTATTGAAAATGCGGCTGTTCCGGCAACTTTTGTTCTTATTCTTATTGTTGTTATTCTGATTGTATTTGGTATTTCCAGAATCATCACTCCTTTGAGAGGTGTTCGCAATGCAATTAATAAGGTTGCTTCCGGAGATGCCGATTTAACTCAGCGTCTTGATACTAATATCTCTACACCATTCAAAGTTATTCCTCAGATTGTAGAAGAGTTCAATGGATTTATGGCAAAGCTTCAGGAAATGAT
>JBGVAV010000015.1:0-5081 GCA_045224915.1 Treponema sp. | reverse complement strand
CGAAAGGTGCATATTGTAATCAAATAATTCTTTTTGAAGTGAAGCATCATTTTTTGCAATACATTGAACTTCAAAACAGTCATGCTCAAAAAAAGGAGCAAAAACATTAAAATACAAAATTGTCTGAACTGCAGTTGCAATAAATGTTAGAATAAAGCTTACCCATTGTCTTGTAAAAAACAAAATTACTGCAATTAAAAGCATGTATAAAATAAAAAATCTAATAAAGTTTTGAACTGTAGATTTTTGATTAAAGTAAACTGCAATAATTACAAACGAAACAATCTGAGTTATCAAAATTGCGATATATGTATAAAAAACATAAAATTCCCTGTTACTTGCAACTGTAAAATCGCGGATAAAACTAAGGGCGCAAAACATAAAGGAACTGATTACTGCAAAAATAAAAAATCTTTCAACGGCTTTATGGAAGTATGTAAAATTCATTTTTTCTTTCATTTGCATACCTCCTTCATAATTCCTAGAGATTTTGTTGTAATGCCATATTGCTTTGCAGCAATTTTATCGTTATATAAATCAACTTGTTCAGGGCCAATTACAAAAAGCAGTGTACCAGAAGAGAGTTCCTGTTTTAGCTTTACCATAGGATCATATTCAAGCTTTCCGTCTTCCATTTGAATAAGAGCAAGGATATCCAAAATACACTCAGCCTGATTTTGACCAGGTTTTATAAAAGGAAATCCCGAACCATAAGCCGCAAAACCACAGCGTTGTTTAAGACGAGCCGCAATATTAATAATGCTAGCTGCAATTTCAATTGCCTTTTCACCTTTTTCATGACGTAAGTGAAGGGGATAATCATCCTTAGCAAGATTTAAGAATACAAAAAATGGTGCGTCAAATGTATTTTCATATTCGTTTGTAAAAAGAGAATTAAACTTTGCACTTGCACGCCAGTTAATTCTTTTAAGCTCATCGCCATTTTTATATTCGCGGATTGCACGGCGCATTGTAATATCTTCGTAAATTGGATTATTGATTTTTATACTGCCTTGCGGAAGCCCCGGAACAGGGATAGTTTTTAGCTGAATGCGTGCTGGACGAACAAGGATTCTCTGAGTACATTCAATTTCTTTTATAACCTGAAAAAGCCCGAGAGGATCTGTAGTTTTTATGAGTACAGGCCCCGCAGTATAAAGTCCGCGGTTTAATGCATTAACATCATAAAAAAATGTTTTTTGTTCATGTGCGACAAGCTTAAAAAGCCGCTCATTCTTTTTATCAAAAACATGCAGAAAGGGAACATTGTCTAAAACATAGCAAAGAAGAGCGGGGAAGCGTGATCTATTTTTTATTGTAAATGAAATTGTAAGTCGTTCAAATGAAACTGTTTTAATTTCTTTTATTGCACGTTCTACTGTAAGATGCTTGTCCAGCTGACTTGCCCACAAATAACTAAGTCCAATTATCAAAATAATGCTTATTGCAACTGCCTGAATAAATTTGTAAGGCAAAAACATTACTGCGAAAATTGCGATATAAAGTGTTAGTCTTAATGATGATGCAGGCTTAATCATATTTACTCTAAATCATTATACATGTGCTTTAAAGTCAGGAATTGGAATTGTTTCCAAAAGCTGTTTGATTATTGTTTCTGATGTAAGTCCTCTGATTATTGCGTCACCTTTAAGAATAAGTCGTTTAAGGAATACTGGTAAAGCAAGTAATTTTACATCCTCTGGTGTAACGTAATTGCGTCCCTGAACGGCAGCATAGCTTTGAGCGGCTTTGTACAGAGCAATTGAACCACGAGGAGAAATACCTGCAGCAAGATTTTCATTTTTGCGTGTTTCTTCAACAAGGTTCAAAAGATATTCCATAACAGCTTCGTCTACGTGTACTGTTAATGCTTCTTCCATGCATTTAAGGATTTCTTCTTTTGAAGTAACTGCTTCAAGCTGTTCTACAGGATGAACCAAAGTATTTTGAGCAGTGATAATCTGAATTTCATCGCTTTTATTAGGATAGCCTATAGAAAGACACATCATAAAACGGTCTTTTTGTGCTTCTGGCAGCGGGAATGTTCCTTCGGATTCAACAGGATTTTCGGTAGCAATTACAAAGAAAGGTTTATCAAGCTCGTGCTTTTTACCATCTGCGCTCACTTGTCCTTCAGCCATTGCTTCAAGAAGTGCAGATTGAGTTCTAGGTGTGGCACGGTTTAATTCATCTACAAGAACAATGCTTGACATTAATGGTCCCGGACGGAATTCAAATTCAGAAGTGGCAGGGAGCCATACAGAACTACCTGTTACATCAGAAGGCATAAGATCTGGAGTACACTGAATGCGGCTGAATGCAAGTCCGCTTGATTTTGCGATTGCCTTTGCTAAAACTGTTTTTCCTGTTCCAGGAACATCTTCCAAAAGGATATGACCACCGGCAAAAATGCTCGCCAGGATCATGTCTACAATTTTTTCATCACCTTTAAATACTTTGCTAACAGATTCTTTAATCTTGTCGGATACTTCTTTTATTATTGTCATGAACTCATTTTAGCATAATAAAGTTGAATTTACTATACAGAAAAAGTATGATGTAATTATGACCAAAGATGATATCTATTTTTACACACAAGCCAAAAAAGAATTAGAGTTCAAATATCACGACACCACCTATATCCTGAACTACGACAAAACTCCTGACGGCAAAGATATCATCATTTTTGGCCCAATCTATGAAACTAAAAAGTTCGATTCCTACGGCGACCTTATGAACAACGCGAGAGTTGAGAATCACTATTTCAAAGAGTTCATAGAATCATTATAAAGCTTCTAAAATCACTCATCTTTTATAATTCCTTAATTTCTGATATTATTGTTTTATGAACATGGAAGCATTTATTTTGGGCTGCGGGGGAATGATGCCTCTGCCATATAGACATCTTACATCTGTGCTTTTGCGCCGCGAAGGTGATTTATTCCTTTTTGACTGCGGAGAAGGCACACAAGTGAGCTTACGACGCTTAAACCTTAAGTGGAAAAAAATCGATGCTATTTTTATTTCTCATACACATGCTGACCATGTTACAGGCCTTCCTGGAATCCTCATGCTTAATGCCCAGGTAGACAGAACTGAACCACTGTATATTTACGGGCCACCAAAAATCAAAGAATATGTAGAAACAAGCCGCAAGGTTCTTGATATGTATATAAATTACCCGATTGTTGTAAAAGAAATTGAAGCCCCTTGCATAGTTCATTCCGGAAAGGATTTTTATATACGTGCATTCCCGCTAGACCATACAAAAATCTGTGTTGGCTATACACTTGAAGAACTTGACCGCCCGGGAGAGTTTAATCCTGATAAAGCACGTGAGCTTGGAGTTCCTGTTGGACCGCTTTGGGCACAGTTACAGCAGGGCTTTGAGGTAAAAGCTACTGACGGTTCAATTGTAAAACCAGAACAAGTTCTTGGAGAAAAACGAAGTGGCCGCAAATTCAGTTTTGTAACAGATACACTTTATAAAAAGACAATTGCCGAAGAAGTTCGTGGTTCTGATTTACTTGTATGCGAAGGAATGTTTGAAAACGAGCTTATAGATCAGGCAAAAGAAAAAAAGCATATGACAGCAGCGCAGGCCGCAACAATTGCCCGTGATGCTGATGTTCGACGTATGTGTATGATTCATTATAGTCCGCGTTATACAGACCGTGAGCTTGAAAAGCTTTTACAGGAAGCAAAGGAAATCTGGCCAAAAGCAGAGCTTAGCCGCGACAGAATGAATATTGATATTCCTTATGTTGATTAAACAGGGATGATGATTTGATAGAAGTTCAGAACTTTTGCAAAGAATATAAATCACACTCAAAAACTGTTTTTAAGGTTCAGGATGTTTCTTTTACAGTAGAACAGGGCAGTATTACAGGGTTAGTTGGTCCTAACGGTTCAGGAAAATCTACAGTAATAAAGGCAATCTGCGGCTTTCATTATCCTACATCAGGGCACATTTTTATAACAGACAAGGAAAATCAGCGTGTTGATATTTGCCAACAAAACGAAAAAGCAATGGAGTTGTGCGGTTACGTTCCTGAAATTACAAGGCTTCCGCCCGACATGAAAGTAATTGATTTTTTGATGTATGCTGCTAAATGCCACAATTTAAGCGTGGAAACTGCAAAAGAAAGAATCAAAACGCTTTGTAATGACTTCCAATTGTCTGATTTATTAAACAACTTAATAAAAAATCTATCAAAAGGACAGCAGCAAAGAGTATCGTTTGCGCAGGCTTTAATTCATAATCCGCCAAATCTCATTCTTGATGAACCGATAAACGGACTTGATCCTTCTCAAATTATTGCTTTTAGAAAGTACATAAAAGAACAGTCAAAGACAAAGGCAATCCTCATTTCAACTCATATTTTAAGCGAAGTAAATAACCTTTGCCGGAACGCTTTTATAATGCACAAAGGTCAGATTCACCACGTTCAGAATCTTGCAAACATAGAAAACGAATACTTAAAACTCACATCTGCGGAGGAAGTAAAATGACACTTTTTTCCGCAATTCTTTTTTCTGTTTTTACAAGCGCAATGTTTTTTTTAAAAGGCCAGTTTTTTGCAGGCTCAGGTACAACAGATTTATTAACTTATTTTTCAAGCGTTCCTTATGTCTGTATTATTGTTATTCCATGTCTTTGCTATAAACGTTCAATTTCCATTTATGATGATTTTATCCCACAGAACCGGCTTAAAAAGCTCTGGAAGGATTTTTACCAGGCATTTACCCGCTTTTCAGTTCTGATTTTAATGATGCTGCCAGTCTGCTTTTTAATAAATCTTTTTGGAAGCACAGACCCAGGACAGATTTTTACAAGCTTTATATGTCTGCTTTTTTATGGGGCTTGCCTTATAAGTCTTTGCATTTTTATAAACGAACTTATTCCAAACAGTATTGCATCATTTACAGTAAGTGCAATAATCCTTGCGATTTTCAACTCTATTCATAACGTTTCGCTTTATGTAAATGCACCTGGTTTTATTACAGAAGTATTCAAACAGTTGAGCTTCGCATGGCATTTTGATGCCGCTTCCAAAGGTATTTTCGACACCCGCGATATC
>JBGVAV010000014.1:0-14640 GCA_045224915.1 Treponema sp. | reverse complement strand
TATTAAGATTGCTGCTAACGCTAACAAGGTTCGCAAGAACAAGCTCCGCGTTATCTTGAACGGTCTTGGAAAAGACGCTGCTCAGATTATCAGCCGCATCAACGGCTTCACATATGTTCAGACAAAGTTTGACTATTTCAACGGCGAAGGAACAGACAAGGCTCTTACAGTTGTAAAAGAGATTCCTTACGGTTCTAACCCAGACCGCCTCATCGTAAAGTGCTACGGTGCTGATGATGTTCGCGAAGGTGTTGCAATCATGTGGCACGAAGATGTTGATGTTTCTATTACTGGTAACTCAACAAACCCAACACGTTTCCAGCACCCTGTTGCAGGAACATACAAGAAGGAACGCCTCCTCGCAGGTAAGAAATACTTCTCTGTAGCTTCTGGTGGTGGTACAGGTCGTACACTTCACCCAGATAACATGGCTGCAGGTCCAGCTTCATACGGCTTCACAGATACTCTTGGTCGTATGCACTCAGATGCTCAGTTCGCAGGATCTTCTTCAGTTCCAGCACACGTTGAAATGATGGGATTCATGGGAATGGGAAATAACCCAATGGTTGGATGCACTGTTGCGTGCGCCGTTGCAGTAGCTGGCTCATTCTAATACGCACGTCATTGCGAGGAGCGGAGCGACGTGGCAATCCATAAATAACAATGCCTGTTAATACATGGATTGCCGCGCTTCGCTCGCAATGACGAGATATAAACAGTCCGTAAGGACTGTTTTTTTATTTAACTTTAACCCGAAAATCTGCTATATTAATACTTATGGAACGATTTTGGGGATATGATATTGTTAACAATTTATATCATCCTGTGAACGCGGAACCGCTTTCTACTTTTCCTACAATTGTTGATTTACAAAAAAAGATGGTGTTCTGCCGTCTGCATAAGAAGTGGGAACCCATTCTTGCATTTAAAAGTAATGTTCTTAAAAGTGGCTGCGGAAAGCTTTATGCTGGTCCTTTTTCCAGAGAAGGCTCTGTTTTTAGTTATGGCTATGAAGTCGACAAAAGAAAGGGCAACTATTATATAACTGTAAAAACTCAGACAGTTTCTACTTCTTACCGCCGTCTTAAAGATGTCAACTTTGAATTAAACTCCGAAAAAAAACGTCTTTACCAGGACGGGCTTCCTGTTTTTGAAAGTCTAAACGCTAATGCTCCATTATGCCCTGAGCTCACTAAAAAAATCCTTGATGATATTGGAGAGGAATACAAAACTCAATTTGGTATAAAGCCTTCTGTTGCATCAAAGCTTCATGGTTTTAATGTAATTCTTGGATATATGCTTTGTCCGTTCAATGTAAACTTTTTCAAGATTGCACAGCACTGGGGTCTTAATCCTTATGACCCTGAGTTTGCAAGTCTTTCTTCCGGTGATACACCAGAAGCCGAAAATGAAATGTTTTCAAGCATGGACATAACTCCTACAAAAGCAATCCGTAAGCTTTATCAAAAATATCCTCAGGCTGTAATCTGTTATGCGGCCGCAAAAGATATGGGTTTTACAGATGCAAACATCCTCCAGAAATCAGCAACAAAAGAAGTATATACAATGCTCGATTATTTTATGATTTCGTTTGCAGGTGGAACTATATATTATTCTGTACAGGAGCCCCTGCAGATGTTTGTGCGTGACGCGCTTGCTTTTGCAAATCAAAAAACTGTATGGAACTGTATTGAACGCACAGCAAAGTTTTTAGCTGAAGGTTCTGTTCCTAATTATGAAGTTGTGGACGCCCTGAATACTTACAGGTTGTGTTCGCGCCATCTGGAGCAGCAGGAAATAAAAGACATCATGCACGAAGGCTTTAATACATACACCCACGACTTTTTGGTAAGACGCCAGAACATGCTTGCAGAAGAAGGCCTTGTATATAGTTCGTCTGGAGAAAAAAATATTGTCTTTGAAATAGAACCAAAATTCCTGGAGCTTGAATATAAGGCTGGCGATGCTCGTCGTGTGAATCCTGTAACAAAAGAATCTGAACCTGTCCCAGATACAGAGCGTTGGTGCTTTCATGTTGCAAGAGATTCTTTTACCTTAAAAACAATCGGGAGCTGTATGCATAACTGCGTAGGCTGGGGTTACGCCCAGTCTGTGGCAAAGCGTCGTGCAACAATTGTTTATGCCATGTATAAAGAAAAATATCAAATCTGTATAGAAGTCACTCCCGATTTTCAAATAAGACAGTCGTTAGGTCCGCATAACAGGCCATTGGAAGGCGATGCGCTTGAAGCATATTTTGAATGGTGTGATGAAAAATCTATCAAGCGCACAAAGGCTTTTGGCGTTCATGGGGCTCCATAATTTTCGTGGACAGATTTCATATCGTAAATTATAATAGAAATATGAAAAAGGAACCAAAAATTTCAAGCTTAATCGACAAGGCTTGTTTTGATTATAATCTTATAGAAGAAGGCGATAAAATACTCATTGGTGTTAGCGGTGGCAAAGATTCTACTGTACTTGCCGAATATTTTTCTAACAGAGCTAAAAGGCCTTTCTGCGGTTTTACCTACAAAGCCCTGAATATCCAGAGTGATTTTGCGCCACCTTTTCCTGCTGAAATTAAAAAGCTTTTTAAAAAGTGGAAGGTTCCTTTTGAATCGTTGAATGTAAACATAAGCGCTCGTGTAAAAGAAGGTCAGAAGATGAGCTGCTACTGGTGCTCAACTCAGCGTCGTACAGAGCTTATCCGTTATGCAATGGAACACGGTTATAATAAAATTGCGCTTGGTCACCACATGGATGATATTCTGGAAACTCTGCTTATGAATGCGCTTCAAAAGGGTGAGTTTTCTACAATGATTCCTTCGCTCCAATATGAAAACTATCCTGTAAAAATAATCCGGCCGCTTTGTTATGTTACAGAAGACCGCATTATAAAATACGCCGAGGAACAAAAGTTCAAGCAGTTTACCTGCACCTGTGACTTTCAGGATAATTCAACTCGTAAGGAATCTAAGAAAAAATTAAAGCAGCTAACTGGCGGAAAGCCTGAGCTCAAAGAAAGACTGTTTACTGCTCTTCAGAATATAAAGCTAGAATATCTTCCGTAGACGGACCCTGTATAAGGTCTTGAGTAAACCAGGTAGTGCTTACAGGGTAGTAGCCGTTTTTCTGAAGCATTGCAACAGCATCCTCATAACCATATTTAATCAAAAGTTTAATTCTGCTCGAAGTAAAATTGGCTGTTCCTTCAAAAATGCCGCCAAGCTCTATAGAAGGCACAATCTGAATGATTGTTTTTGTGTCGTAATCAATTTCTTTAACTTTACGAGCCGGTTCATGTGCAAGGTAAACAACAAAGATTTTGTCTATGTCTGAATGATTGTCTACAATTGGATCTATTGGTGTGTTGTCGCCGCCTACTGCTTCGTTACCGCCGTCTGAATACTCAAAACCATCAGCAAGCTTTACAGATGGGCAAAGCACAGGAAATGCCGAAGTTGCCAAAAGCTTTTTCTTAATTTGCAAAACAGATTCTTCAGAATTAAGATTGAATCTTGTTGCATACTGGCCTGGTTTACTTTTGATGAGCTTTGCTAGAATAAATCGGTTACGAACAGTTGTAACATAAACCTGAGGGAAGGTGAGTTCCTTTAATTTTACAAGCGGAATTGAAGAAAGAATATCGTTCAAGCCGTCCTGCGAAATGAGCGCATCGTTTTGTGTAAGCTTAGAAGGAACTATGTTGAGCCAGATTCGTTCAATTTCGTCATATGGGCGAATTGCAAAAAGCGCAGAGTTCAGACCGCCAACACTTGTGCCGGAAACAGCTCTGATTTTTGGAGCAATGCCGTAGTCTATAAAGGCTTTCCAAACTCCAACTTCATAAGCGCCTTTACCACCACCGCCAGAAAGTACGAGACCGTATTTAGGACTGTTTTCTACAAGTACCTCTGGTGGCAGAATAAATGAATTATAAAGATATGAGAAAGTGTTAGAGAAAAATCTGAAAACACCTTCGCCTTTGATTTTCTGTTTGTCTTCTGAAATTTTAAAGAACACAAGATTTTGATTTATTATGTTAGTAGGAACTAACATAATTCTCTGGCTTGTAATTATAATCTTGTCTATTGATTCGTATTTGTTGTATTCAAACTTAAGACCTGTCTGTGTTCCGTTTTCATCGGCAAGAGGGTAGTTTATTCCGTAGATTTCTGGAATATAAATAAAGCGGTCCTTCCAAATTTCATCTACAGTCTTCATTTTTCGCTCTGCAAAATCAAGCCATTTTTGTGTGTCGTCAGTTTGATTTGCAGTTATGCAAAGGTATTCGTTGTTATCGAGCTCGTATGGAAATTCCAGAACGCCTTCCGGGGTTTCCCAGCGGCCTTCTAAATCTTTTAGAGAAATAATGTCGGTCCATGTAACATCCTTGTAGTATTCTTCTTCAAAAGAAAACTCTGGCTGTTCAAGGCCCTCTTCAATCTCTTCAATTTCTGTTTCATCATTAACGTCCGTGCTTTTACAGGAAGCTGCAAAAAGTATTAGAGGCAATAATAAAACAGAAAAGAATTTTTTCATTATTTAATGTTCTCCTGAATGAACTTCATCTTAAGATCCTTAAGCTGCTGGCTTATAGAAACCTTATAAATATGAGGATTAAGAATTCTCTTGTATGATTCATCAAAAGTTTCGAGCTGCTTCTGCATATTGTCGTGGCTTATCTTAAGCTGTTCGGCATCGCTCAAACGAGGCTGTGTGCGTTCACCGTTGCTAATGCGTTTTTTCAAAAGCGGTTCAATTCTGGCTGCAGTGAAAGAGAACTGTCTGTAATCAACCATTGGGTGATAGTAGCGGTATTCTTTGCCAGTTTCCAAAACTTCATTTTCAAGGGCAAGGATATCTGCGCAGGCCATTCCTTTTTCATCATAAAGACGATATACGTTTTTGATTCCAGGGTTTGTTGTTTTTGCAGGGTTATCGCTGAACTTCATTGCTGGAGTCATGCCGCCAGTTTCTTTGTTGTGGCGTGCACAAAGCTTATAAACGCCTGTGAAAGAAGATTCGTTTCCACCAGTTACCATGTGAGTACCAACACCCCAGCTGTTGATTGGAGCATTTCCTGCAACCAAAGTAGAAATGATTTCTTCTGTAAGCTCATTTGAAACACTGATTTTTGCCTGTGGATATCCGGCTTCATCTAGTGCCTTGCGAACTTCGCGTGTAAGGTAGGAAATATCACCAGAGTCAAGACGAACACCAAAGTTGTAGCCTTTTTCTACAAGCTCGCCACCAGCGATGATTGCGTTCTTTACACCAGATTTAAGTGTGTCGTATGTATCAATTAAGAATACTGAATTCTGCGGATAGATTTTTGCATATTCGCGGAAGGCTTCAAGCTCAGAACTGTGAGACATAATCCATGAGTGTGCCATTGTCCCCATAACAGGAATGCCGTAGAGCTTACCTGCAAGAGTATTAGAAGTTCCAGCGGCTCCTCCAATATATGCTGCACGTGTTGCACTCATAGCACCATCAGGTCCCTGTGCGCGACGAAGACCAAATTCCATGATAGGGGCTTTTTTACTTGCAAGCCAGATGCGTGCAGTTTTTGTTGCAATAAGACTCTGAAAGTTTACGTGATTCAAAATGAGGCCTTCAAGAATCTGGGCTTCAATAAGATTTGCATGAATGCGAACGAGCGGCTCCTGTGGGAAAATTACAGTTCCTTCGTCCATTGTGTAAAGGTCGCCTGTAAAGTGCCAGTCCTTAAGGTAATCAAGGAATCCTGGTTCAAAGATTTTCTGATCTGCAAGATATTTAATATCATCTTCACTAAAGCGGAAAGAGGTGAGTGCGTCGAGTAAAGTTTCGTTACCTGCAAGAACACTAAAGCCTCCGTTAAAAGGATTACGGCGGAAGAACATATCAAACACAACCTTTTCGTTCATGTTCTCTTTCCAGTAGCCCTGTGCCATTGTAAGTTCATAAAAATCAGTAAAAAGCGCACTGTTGATTGTGCTGTTTTCAATAATTGGATCCATATTAGATTACTCCATCGTTTTTTGCATCCGGTGTTCGCGGACGTTTGTTATATTTATATGTAAATCGGGCAACAGTTTTTCCCGAAACAAATCTGCTCATAAAAGAAAGGAACTTCCACTTAAATCTATAAAGCGATATTGTTTTCCCTTTGTAGGCACGTGCAAGACATTGAGCAATAACCTTCTGCGGAGGAATGCCGCCTTTTACTTCCTTGCGTGCCCCGTTCGATGCAACATTTGCAAACTCTGTGCTAACAGAACCTGGACAAAGCGCATGTACCTTTATTCCTTTATCTTTAAGTTCTGCTGCAAGTGCTGTTGAAAAACTCAAAACATATGCTTTTGTTGCAGCATAAACCGCAAAGTTTCCCAGAGGCATAAATGCAGCAAGACTTGATGTATTTATAATGACAGAACCTTTAGTCATGTAGGGAAGTGCAATTCCACAAATGCCCGTAAGCGAAGTACAGTTTAATTCAACCATCTGCATTTCGGCTTTGACAGAAGTTTCTTCAAAAGGCCCGTAGGTGCCAAAACCTGCGTTGTTTATAAGAAGCCCAATCTGGATGCCGCTTTCGACTTTTGAAAGCTTTTCATTTTCCTGTGCCAGCAGCTTTTCAAGTTCATAAACCCCGTCAGTTCCGCCAAGGTCAATTTGCACCGGTCTCACAATTGAAAAGTTTTTTGTCTCATTTATAGACCGAGCTATCTCTTCAAGATTCTCCAGCCTGCGAGCAACAATCCAAATTTCATCAAAATCATACTTCTGTGCAACCTGGACAGCAAATTCCTTTCCCATCCCCGAGCTTGCCCCAGTTATGATCGCCACATTTTTCATATTCTCAATTATACCTTTTTTAAAAGCAAGGGGCAACCATTTCACAATGCATATGTTTCACTTATGTTATATTGGATTATTTATAATGGACTTTTGCCTTTTAATGGGTTAAACTTAAAAGAAGGAGAATTAATCATGAAAAAATCATTTCCATCATTTATAAAAACATTGTTGTTTAATGTTTTATTTTGTATAGCGTTTACTTCCTGCCAGAACTTCATGAAAGGTAGTGAAATTCGTGATGAAATTACAGATATTATAAAATATAATAATACACCATCCTGCACAATTATCCTTAAATCAGAAAACACAATGGGAGAATTTCTTGCGCAGAAAGAGACCGCCAAAATCGGTTACCCTATAGAAATTCAGTATGAATTAAATACTGAAGATTATGTATTTGAAAAGCTTGAGGCCGTAAATCAAAATGATAAGAATATTTCTCTAGCAGATTATGTAGAGTTAGAACTTCTAAATGTAAAAAAAGGAATATATAAATATAAAATAACTCTTTTGAAAAAATCGGATGAAATTTTAATTCGTCCAGTGTGTAAACTTATCCCCAAATTAAAAACAAATGGAATTTCTCCAAAACTGGAATCAAGTGGATGTGAACAGGATTATCCAATTGAAATTACTTTTAACAAAGGTTTGAATTCAGAAATACTAGAAAAGTATAAAGATTGTATCTCAATCACGGCAGATGGCGAAGATCTTTGGGACCATTTTGATACTCCGTATTTTAAAGATGAAAATAATGAAACTCTTGTTATACCTGTTCTTCTTAATAATCTTATTCTTGAACCTGATGGAACAAAAAGTATACAAAACATAGAAATAATATATGATTTTTCAAAAGTAAAAGATATCGATGGATTCACCGTAAATTCAAGTGGTACACATCAGTATAGAATTAAAAAAGAATTTAAAGGTTTTGAAGAAGTTACGCTTAATTTTTCTGCTGATGAAAACGAGGGTAAATTCCTTTCTACGACTGACAAAAAATGTTTTGTAAATTATACAGTTGATATTCAATTCGAAATAAAAAATAGCGAGGATTATCAATTCATAAACTTTATAGCAAAAGATTCTAAAACAGGAACTGTACTTACAGATTCAGATATTGGCTTTGAATATTCTGAAAAGACTGGACAAAAAGCAGTTGCAAAAGTCAGAGTAAAAAAGTTTATTCCGGATAATGTATTAATATATCCTGTTTGTATTGCTCTCCCAAAAATTACAGAATTTTATCCATCTTTTAATCCTAATGGTTACGATCAAGATACTACATTAAAAATAACCTTTAACAAATCTGTAGATATTAATACCTTTTCAAATATTTTAAATTTTTCAAAACTCACAATTTCTTCTGGTGCAGAAATCCTTAATTCTTATTATCAAACACCTTATTTTACAGATAACAACACAGTTTTGAATATTCCTACTGTAAAAGGAAAAAATATTGTAAGTACAGCAAATAATTCTACTAAAGATCTTGAGCTTGTACTGGATTTATCTGGAACAAAAGATGCAGACGGTATTGATATAGCAGTTGATTCGTCCATTAAAACTTATAACTTTCGTCTAAATTCTAAAAAAGACACAACTCCGCCTGTTGTATCGGACTGTCATGTTTATTCAACATCAGATACTACAAGTTGGTATTATAGAGAGCTTACAGATAAAAAAATTGAACAATGGTCTCGTGAAGCAACAGACGAGTATGTTTTTGGTGATTATAGTCATAATCATGTTCACACGTTATATGTTCGTATGCAAGGATATGATAAGGATAGTGGAATCAAATGTATTAGAGTAAATGAAACTCTTTTGAAAAATATAAATGAAGAAGATGTTTCTAATAAAAGTGTTACACTTACCACCGATTATGGTTCATCCTTTTTAAATTATACTACCGATGAAACTGGAAAGATAATTTGCTCTGGTAGTATAAATCATGAGTTTAAAACGACAGAAACAGGGCTTGTAAAAGTTGATATATACTTAATAGATAATGCTGATACACAAAGTATACCAAAAACTTATTATGTTATTTATGAAAATAGTTTAACGCTTATGATTTATGGTGGTACATCTGATTCTCTTAATGATTTGTTGATCCCTTATAATAATGAAACACAAAGTTATGAAGCAAATATACATTTTGATAATACTGTTTCCATGTCTGGACCGTTTTATTCATCCGATATGTATTCTCCATACCGTTTATCGATTTTTGCTCATGAAGAAAACAATAACAAAATCCAATTACTTAATAATAAAATTCTAGAACCATATAATGGTGTTTATGCATATTCTGAAATTAATCCTGCTTTAAATACTGCATTGGAATCATTTACTCGTAATCCGTTATTAACAACTTATATAGTTATGGCTTTTCAAAACGAAGCCGGTATTATTTACGAGCAGAAAATGGAAATACCAAAAAGTTTCTATATTTCATACCTTGATACGGTAAACTGGGAAGTAACGATTGAAAATGATGAATATAAGCCTGATTGTTATTATTACGATACATATACAAAATACTTTTATACCTATCAAGAAAATCTAACAAGTGCACCAAGCCAGCCTCAGGCATTCACATACATTATGAATTTATCTTCAAAGCCTGATGGAATATATAATATATATGCTTATAAACAAATTGCATTTATGGAACCTTTGCTTTGGTTTTCATTAAATGCATACTCTTCATGTTGTAAACCTTATATATATTATAAAGGAATTTCAAATCCAAATTCTGGAGCAGTAACTTTCCCTGATTTTAATCTCCCTGATGCAGATTCAATTGAATATACAAGAAACACTGGAACTGCAAAATTTAATATTGATATAGATTTTCCAGAAGATAACTATAATTATGCAATAAAGTTTTCTTATATTGATAATAATAATACAGTTGATGAAAGTGATGATAAAGAAAAAGTTGTAAAAATTTGTTATTCAACAGATATTGAAGTACCAAATGGCTATAATATGAAAGTTTCTATTATTGCAATGGATTCAAATGGAACAATAATAGCTGAATCAACAAAAAAGAACTTAAACCTTACGCAAGTTGATAATATTCCTCCAGTTCTATCTTTAATAAACTATAATGATGAAGTATATATAGAGCCAAATTGTATTGGAATTAAAAATATTCCATGTGATTACAAACCTCAAACAAAATCTCATGAATATAATATTAAAAAAATCGAATATTATTTAACTCCAACTTATTCTCGCTGTAGTAGTAAGCTGGATGCCGAAAAAATAGCATATCGTAAAGGCATAATTACTCAAGAAATTCCATTTAGTTCTTCAGATATTATAATGATCCCTTTGGATGGAATGGAAATGGGAGCTTTTGATATCTGGTTATATGTTGAAGATAATTCAGCACTAAAAAATTATTATTGGGGCTGTCCAGAGCCAAATACTACTAATTCAGGTGGATCTGCACATTATATTTCAAAAGCATCACTATCCTATGAATATGATACTGATAAAATTACAATAAAAACACCTGTTTATTCATCAGAAAAATGTGATCCAGATGGTATTAAAATGTTTATAGCAAATAATAATGATGAAATATTTGAAACGTATTATCAAGTCAGCTATATAGAGAATAATCAATGGAAAAACGATTCCGGTTTAATAAAGATGACAACTATCTCTGATGATAATGTTAATTATTCTGCTGATATTACATATCCAGGGGCAATTATGCCATCAGAATCATTTATAAAAATAAATTCTCTATATAAATATGATTATTCGTTTATTACAGTAAGCCACTGGGAAATGGTTTTTAAACCTTTAATAATTTATCCGGAATATTATATAAGATTGGCTGCTGGTAATCCAATTATTTGTGACAGTAAAAATATTTTCCCATTAGCAAATGGGTTCCAGATCTTCTGTGATGCTCCTGTATTTGTTCATACAATTATCTGTCCTGAAAAACTAACAGATACTTCGAATACAAAAGAAGATGCTCTTACATGGGAAAGTAATGGACGAGAAATTGCAATAAAAACCTATTATCCAAGCGATAATACAAGTTATACTTATGCATCATCTAATTATAACGATATTCCATCTGGATATTATTACACTACGATTTTCCACTTTGCCGATGGAGATATTGTAATGAGCGAGATTAAACAAAAATAGTATGTTTAAAAGAAACTTATAAATTGTTATAATGGTTGATATGAAATTTAAAAAAATTCTCGCGTTACTTTTTATTATTTGTTTAGTAAGTTGTTCTCGTAATATCAAGAAAGAAAGAATAACTACTATGCGCGAGCTCCGTACTCACCAGAACGGTCGTGATATTCTTGAATATATAAAAGACGTTGAAGCTCAAAAAAATCAGGCTGTTGAAGATTTTATAACTCAGCTTGATTTGGAACAGAAGATTGCTCAGCTTTTTGTTGTGAATATTGTTGGCTGCGACACATTTGTTCCTGTAGAAACAAACATTGCCGGCGGATTTTTGTATTTTGGATATAACATTGCGCAAACTCCTGTTGCTATGGCGCAGTTTAATCAGTCGATTATTGATTACTGTAAGCAAAACAATAAAATCCCACCATTTCTTACAGTTGATCAGGAAGGCGGATTTGTAAACAGATTGCGTTCTTTAAATGGGCCTTTACCTTCTGCACAGCGCATTACTCAAAATCTTGATGTTTCAAAGGCGGCAGAACTTTATACACTTCAGGCAAAACAGATGAAAGCACTTGGATTTACTATGAATCTTGCGCCAGTTGCCGAAGTTTGTACTTCTGATAATGAAGTTTTCTTAAATGAACGAAGCTTTGGAAATCTTGATCAGGTAAAGCTGTATGGCATCGAATGTGTGCTGGCCTACGAAGAAAATGGAGTAGGGACTGTCTTAAAGCATTTTCCTGGCAACACAAACACAGATCCTCATACAGGACTTCCGCAAATCAGCTGGTCTGATGCAGAACTTAAAATGCAGATGGATGCTTTTCGTGCGCTTGTTTCAAAAAATCCGAGTGCGGTGCTCATGTCTCATGCCCGCGTAAAAGGTTATGATGAAAAAAATCCTGCGTGTCTTTCAGAATATTGGGTTACTCAGATGCTGAGGAACGAGCTTGGTTTTACAGGCATAATATTTTCTGATGATATTTTTATGGGTGCGCTTGCAGACAACGGATATCCCCCTGATGTTGCTGTTGTAAAAGCAATTGAAGCCGGCATCGACTGCATAATGATTTCTGAAAAAAGAATTGGAAGCAGCGTAGAAGTCCTCTGCAAAAAAGCAAAGGCTGATGTTTTATTTGCAAAACGAATTGATAATGCTGTAAGACGGATTATTGAATACAAAATCAAATG
Source organism: Treponema sp. (assembly GCA_045224915.1). Classification (GTDB taxonomy): domain Bacteria; phylum Spirochaetota; class Spirochaetia; order Treponematales; family Treponemataceae; genus Treponema_D. Next base: position 2,418 of record JBGVAV010000014.1, on the reverse strand, counting down.
CGGATTTTTGGAAGTTCTGCTTGGTGCAGACGGAAAGTATACGCTTGTAATAAATTATCCTGAGATTTCGGGGCAGGGTTTTGATCAGGCTCGCGAAAAAAACATTGAGCTTTATACGGAAAACTTTTAATGGGAAAAAAACAAAAGAAGGGTCAGGGCAGCGGGCCTCTTAAAGGTGCTCAAGGCTTTGAACAGTTTTATTCTTCTCTTTACGGTGAACGCTGGGAAAAACTTAAACAAGCCTTTGCTAATCCAAATGATTCTGTAGAATTTATGGTTCCTGGCGCCCAAAAGCCATATTACCTTGACAGTGCAAGCATTTTTGCCGCATTGTGCCTGCCACTCCAAAACGCAACCGATATTCTTGATTTGTGTGCAGCTCCCGGTGGAAAAACTTTAGTTCTTGCATGTCGAATGAATGAGGATGCAGTGCTTTCTTCTAATGAACGTTCTCCTCAGCGTAAGCACAGGCTTTCTCTTGTAGTAGAAGAATGCCTGCCACCTCAGATAAGTGAACGCGTAAAGGTGAGCTGTAGTGACGGTTCTACCTGGTGCACAAGACAATCGGAATGCTTTGATGCAATTTTACTTGATGCCCCGTGTTCTTCTGAGCGTCATGTAATTGCAGATCCTAAATATCTTGACCAATGGTCTCCAAGCCGTATTAAGACTGTTACTATGGAACAATGGGCTTTGCTTTCAAGCGCATATCGTCTGCTTCGTAAAGGCGGATATCTTTTATATTCAACCTGTGCTCTTGCTCCTCAGGAAAATGACGAAATGATGGAACGATTGATTAAAAAGTTCCAGAAAGAGGGAAGTGACTCGTTTGAATTTGTCGAGCCGGCCCCTCAAATATCACAAATTTCAAAATGTGCTGATTTCGTGCTGTCTGAATTTGAAAAAACAAAATACGGCTACCAGATTCTCCCCGACATTTCAAACGGCGCCGGCCCAATTTATTTTTCATTGATTAAAATAATGTAAAATAATATTTTATGCATTCGCACTTGATTTTTAACCATTTTATGACGATAATATAAAAAAGTATAAGGAGTTCTTTGATGGGCAATAAAGCACAGGAAAGCGAAGACAAACTTCAAAAAATCATGGAAATCGAACGTCAGCTTAATGAAATTCAAGACGTTGACGTCCTTCTCGAAAGAATTCTTACAGAAACAAGACGCATTGTAAATGCTGATGCCGGTTCTATTTATGTTGTAGAAGAAGACCGTATTAAAATCAAATATGGTCAGAACGATACTCACCTTAAAGAACTTGCTCCTGGTGAAAAACTTCCTTACAGCTGTTTCTCCTTCCCAATTAACGAAAAACAGATTTGCGGTTATGTTGCATCAACCGGTAAATCAGTAAATATTAAAGACTGTTACGAAATTCCAGAGTCTGAACCTTATAGATTCAATAAGAACACAGACATCATGACGAATTATCGTACAAAGTCTATGTATACTTTCCCACTCAAGAATGCTAACGGACAGATTCTTGGTGTACTTCAGATTATAAACAAGCTTGATGACAATGGCACTGTAGTAGATTTTGATGCAGAGGACGAGCTTTTTATTGGTCACTTTGCAGTAAGTGCTGTTCAGGCTTTGCAGCATGCTTACCTTACAAGTAACATGGTAAAACGCATGCTTAAGATGGCAGAGTTCCGTGATCCAAAAGAAACATATCCACACGTTGAACGCGTTTCTTCATTCGCAATGGAAATTTACGATCGCTGGGCATTTAATCACAATGTTCCACAGGCCGAAGTTCAGAAATACCGTGATAACCTTAAAATTGCTGCCAAGTTCCATGATGTTGGAAAGGTTGGTATTTCAGATGTTATCTTAAAAAAGACATTCCCACGCTTTACAGAAGAAGAGCGTAATATTATGAAGGGTCACACCTGTATTGGTGCACAGCTTTTTGAACCAGTTGAATCATCTTTGGATGTTATGGCTCAGGAAATTGCACTTCATCACCATGACCGCTGGGATGGCGGTGAATCAGGATATCCTGGAAACATTAAACTCAGCGATTTCTCTATTCGCGATGGTGTTGTTCCAAAGGCAGATCCTCTTAAGGGTAAAGACATTCCATTAAGTGCACGCATTGTTGCAGTTGCCGATGTTTTTGATGCACTTAGTCATAAACGCTGCTACAAAGAGTCGTGGTCAATCGAAGATTCTTTTGAAGAGATTCAGAACAGTGCAGGTTCGCACTTTGACCCGGAAGTTGTATACGCCTTTATGCAGATTAAAGACCGTATCTGTGCCATTCAGATGGCATTCCCTGATGAAGAATTCTAAAATAAAAAAAAGCGGCTGTGAAGTGTACCCCAAAAGTTGGAGACAATTTTTGGAGGTACACTTTTTTTATGTCTAAATTGAGTTTAGAAAAGAAAGCAGAAAT
>JBGVAV010000013.1:0-3554 GCA_045224915.1 Treponema sp. | reverse complement strand
GAATGCAATTCCAGTTGGTTTCACTATTCATAACATTGAATTGACACTTGGTCAGGGTGGACAGCTTGTTCGTTCTGCTGGTGCCAGCGCAATGATTGCAGGTCGCGAAGGTGATTACGTTATCGTTCGCTTGCCTTCAAGTGAAATGAGAAAGATCAATGGTAAATGCTATGCAACAATCGGTGTTGTAGGAAACGAAGAACACATGAATGTTAAGCTTGGTAAAGCCGGACACAAACGCTGGTTGGGTATCCGCCCTACAGTTCGTGGTATGGCTATGAACCCTGTTGATCACCCACTTGGTGGTGGTGAAGGTGCTGGTAAAGGACGTAATCCTGTTACTCCTTGGGGTCAGCCTTGTAAAGGTTACAAGACTCGTAACAAGAGAAAGACATCTAACAATTTTATTGTTAGCCGTCGTAAGAAGTAGTCGCAGAGGAGATAATCGTGTCAAGATCTGTTAAGAAAGGACCTTTTGTAGAAAAGTCACTTTACAAAAAGGTTCAGGCAATGAATAAAGAAGCAGACAAGAAAATGATTAAAACATATTCTCGCTGCTCTACAATCATCCCAGAAATGGTAGGTAATACTATTTCTGTGTATAACGGTAAATCATGGATTCCTGTATATATTACAGAAAACCTGGTTGGTCACAAGCTTGGTGAATTTGCACCAACTCGTACTTACCATGGCCATGGTGGTTCAGACAAATCAGCCGGTAAGGCTTAATGATAGGTGGATATTATGGCTGAAGTTAAAGGTTATGTAGCCACTACAAAATTCCTGATTGCATCACCAACAAAGGTTCGCCCAGTTGCTAATGTAATCAAGCAGAAGTCCTATTCGGAAGCAATGGCAATTCTTGCTAATATGCCTCAGAAAGGTGCAAAGCTCATCAGCGCAACTTTGAAGTCTGCTGCTTCTAACGCTTTGAACCAGAATAGCAAATTAGATGAAGATATGCTTTACGTTAAAGAAATCAGAATCGATGAAGGCCCACGCCTGAAGAGAATCTGGTTCCGTGCTCGTGGTCGTGCAGATCAGTTGCTTAAACGTATGTGTCATATTACCGTCATCGTTGACGAGAAGGCGGGGGAATAAAGTGGGACAGAAAGTTAATCCAATCGGTTTACGCCTCGGTGTAAACAAGACATGGCAGTCACGCTGGTATGCCGATCCACGTGAATATGCAGATTTAGTTTTGGAAGATATCAAAATCCGTAAAATGGTTTCTGAAATTCCAGAATGTAAGAATGCTGATATAGCTGAAATTGAAATTGTACGCCATCCACAGCGCGTTACAATTGTTATTCATACAGCTCGCCCAGGTGTTATCATTGGTGCCAAAGGTGCATCAATCGAAAAAATTAGTGCTGATATTCAGAAGCAGCTTACTAAGAAAGTTCAGATTAAGATTAAGGAAATCAAGCGCGCTGACTTGAACGCAAACTTGATTGCCCAGAATATTGGTCGTCAGCTTTCTGGTCGTGGTTCATTCCGCAAGGCTATGAAACAGGCTGTAAGCAATGCTATGCGTGCAGGTGCACAGGGTGTTAAGGTTCGTCTTAGCGGTCGTCTCGGTGGTGCAGATATGTCTCGTACCGAAGAGCACAAGGAAGGACGAGTTCCTCTTCATACTCTTCGTGCTGACATCGATTATGGCACATACGCAGCTCCAACTACTTATGGTAAGATTGGTGTTAAAGTATGGGTTTATAATGGTATGAACTACGGTGTTGATCATAACGAAGATGCTGGTCAGCTTGTAAAGAAGCCTCGCCGTGCAGTACGCGCTGCTTCTTCTGATAAGGCTGAGGGCGCTGAACCTGCTAAAAAGGCAAGGAGTTAGAAATGCCACTTAGTCCAAAAAGAGTAATTCACCGTAAGGTGCAGCGTGGTCGCGAAAAAGGAAATGCGACTCGCGATAATAATATCGATTTTGGTGACATCGCATTGGTTGCTATGGAACCAACCTGGTTGGATGCCAGAGTAATTGAAGCTGCCCGTGTTGCTATCAACCGTAAGCTTGAACGTAAGGGAAATGTATGGATTCGTATTTTCCCAGACAAACCAATTACTAAGAAACCAGCTGAAGTTCGTATGGGTAAGGGTAAGGGTGCTCCAGATCACTGGGCTGCTGTTATCAAACCTGGAATGATTTTGTTCGAAGTTGGAGGCGTAGACCTCAAGATTGCTCACAGAGCTCTTGAACTTGCAGGTGATAAGCTTCCTGTTCTTACAAAAATAGTTGTTAAGCCAACAAAGGACTAGGAGGAATAAGATGGCTGATTCAAAGAAAAAGAATGACAATGAACTGTCTTATAAAGAACTAGTTGCTAAACGCGATGAGCTTAAAAAGGAATACATGGATCTCCGTTTCAAGATGGTAATTTCACATGTAGATAACCCAATGCAGAAACGTACAATGCGCCGCGAAATCGCACGCTTGAATACGTTCATTCGCCAGAAAGAAATTGCTGGCGAAAATAAATAGGAGCTGAACCGTGGAAGAGAATACTGTTCAGACTGTAAAGAGCGCAAAACGTTCATTTGTAGGTCTTGTAACTTCTGACAAGATGGACAAGACAATCGTTGTAACAATTGCAACAAAGAAAATGGACCGCCTTTACAAGAAGTATGTTACTAGATCTAAGAAGTACATGGCTCATGATGAAAATAATGAAGCTCATGTAGGTGATACAGTAAGAATCGTTGAATGTAGACCGCTCAGCAAGAATAAGTGCTGGCGTCTTGCCGAAATCGTTGAACGAGCTAAATAAGCGAAGGAGTAAAGAATTATGATTCAGATGCAATCTTGTATGACAGTTGCTGATAACTCCGGAGCAAAAATTGTTCAGTGTATTAAGGTTATCGGCGGTTCACATCGCAGATACGCTGGTATCGGCGATATCGTTGTAGTAGCAGTTAAGGATGCAATTCCTACATCTGCTATTAAGAAAGGTTCAATCGAAAAGGCTGTAATCGTACGCCAGGCAAAAGAATATCGCCGCCCAGACGGAACATATATCCGTTTTGACGACAATGCTTGTGTAATCGTTGATGACAGCAAGAACCCTAAGGGAAAACGTATTTTTGGACCAGTAGCCCGCGAGTTGCGTGATATGGACTTCATGAAGATCATATCTCTTGCTCCGGAAGTTCTTTAAGGAGATATTGAAATGATTACTAAGTCAAAAATCCGAAAGGACGATACTGTACAGGTACTTGCAGGAAAAGACAAGGGAAAGAGAGGAACTGTAGTTCGCATCATTCCTAAGAAAGATGCTGTAATCGTATCTGGTGTAAACATTGTTAAAAAGGCAATGAGAAAGAAGAGTCAGCAGGATCAGGGCGGTATTGCCGAGATCGAAGCTCCTCTTAATATTTCAAATGTAGCAATCGTATGTAAAAAATGCGGTCCTACAAAGATTGGTTATAAAATTGACGGCGACAAGAAAATTCGTGTATGCCGTAAATGTGGAGATGTTCTGTAATGGCAAATTACGTACCTCGGCTTAAGAAAGTCTATAAAGACGAAATCGCACCAGCTCTTA
>JBGVAV010000012.1:0-12188 GCA_045224915.1 Treponema sp. | reverse complement strand
TCTGCCCAGTGACAGAGCAATGGATCTCTCTTTTCATTCTGATTGTTATTCTGATTTTCGTTACTCATAGAGGGTATTATAGTGATTTTCTTCTATAAATTCAAATGAGTGACTTAGGATTTTACTCTACAGGATAGCAGTCATAGCCAGCGCTGCGGAGTTTGTCGGCGGTGCCTGTGCCGTCGTCTTTTACAAGAACGATGTAATAGGTTGTACCGCTGGCACGGGTTTCGTTTGTGACGTAGGCGTTGAAGCCTTTTTGTTTTACTTCTTCGCAAAGGAGTTTGGCATTTGATTCTGTTTTGAAAAGACCAAGCTGCCATTTTGTATTTTTAGCAGGCGTTGCTGGAGTTGTTGTTTGAGCTGCAGCTGGTTCAACAGAAATATCTTCTTTGAAGGTTCCGGTGCCCTGCTCTGCTACACCACTTTTTGGAACAAAGAACCAGAATGGAGTTGGCAAAAGCTGAACGTCACCATTTACAATTGCAGCTTCTGTTGAGGCCGGATAATTTTTTACAATCTGAGCTGACCATGATTTATCGCCGGTAACATACCACAAGGTCAAAAGAATTACAGGATGAACAGGCTTCATTGACTGAACCTTAAGGTATGCTTTTAAAAGCTCTAGCGGTTCATTCAAATCATCAACATTTTCGGCACGGCAAAGAGCGCTCCACTGTGCATATAATTTTATGTAAGATTGAATATCAGGATCTTTAGAATTTCGGACTGCAGAATTCAAATAACTGTCGGCAGTAGGATAATCACCACAGCAAAGGGCACAGCGAACTGCATCAATGACAAGCTGTTCGTTTGTTTTTTTTGGCATATCTTCGGCATCGCCTGCGGCAATTCCTGCAGCAGTTGCGTAACTCTTCTGGGCATCACCATAAAGGGCAAGCTGTTCCTGCAAAGAAGCTAAAAACACATAGGCGGCACGTTTTTCTGTAGCAAGAGTAAGACTTTTAATCTGATCTTTTACATAAGCAACAGACTCTTCTACTGTTGATTTACGAACGGCCTGTGCCTTAATATCTTTTGCTTTTGGCTCTGCAAACAAGAGACTTGAAATTAATAATACCGAAAAAATTGATAAAAACCTTTTAGTCATGAATTCTGTCTTCTATATTAACTATTTTATCGGTATTTTCTTTAGGCGACTCAATATTTGTTTTTACCTCTGCTTCCTGTTTAGCTTTTGCGGCATGTTTTGCAAGCTTTTTATTTTGTTTTTCATCTTTTTTCTGCTGTTTTTTTGCATAGTTTTTGGCATCAGCAATATCATTTTCGTGCGAAAGCTTTATGAATTTGACAATAAGATAACATAAAAGTGAAAATATAATTCCAGCAGCAAAGGCTATGAATACAACTACTGTAACAGACACATCTGTATAAGTTTTAAACAGCCAGAGTGTACAAACATTCACAAGATTTTTTCCTACAAAAAATGCAAGAAAAAGGATGATTAATAAAATGATAATAAGCGCTGCAATCATACAAGTTCCCCTTTAAAAGTATTTCCTTTTAACTCTGTTATTTTAACATTTACAAAAGAACCTATCAACTTTCTGTCGGCCTTAAATGCAACCTTTTCGTGCTGCTCTGTCTGACCTAAAAGTTCATCCTTATTGTCGCGGCTGATTCCTTCTGCAAGCACAAGCGCTGTTCCACCAACACGTTCGCGCATCCGTTCCTGTGTGTGTTCAAGCTGAAGGTCTATTACACGCTGCAATCGTTCTTTGCGGATTTCTTCGGGAATCTGTTCCATTTTTGCAGCAGGAGTTCCTTCGCGAGGATTATAAAAATACATCATTGCACTTTCGTATTTTACAGTGCGCATAAGATCCAGTGTTTGTTCAACATCCTCTTCTGTTTCGCCGGGGAAGCCCATCATGATATCTGTTGTAAGAGAAACCTCTGGGATTTTTGCTTTGATTTTAGCAACAAGTTCAAGATACTGTTCGCGTGTGTAGCGGCGATTCATTGCCTTGAGAACTGGGGTAGATCCGTTTTGAACAGGAAGATGAATGTGGCGACAGATAACTGGTTCGCTTGCAATGACATCAATTACGTCGTCGGTAAAATCCTTTGGATGCGAAGACATAAAGCGTACCCAGCGGATTGTAGATTCTGTTTTACGAAGATGTTCTGCAATGATGCGGAGGAGGCCTGCAAAATTTACTGTGGCTCCGTCGAGTCCCTGGCCCTGATAACTGTTTACATTCTGACCAATAAGTGTGATTTCGCGAACCTTAAGTTTTTTAAGGATATCAAGCTCTTTAAGGATCTGCTCAACAGGACGGCTGATTTCGCGACCGCGAACATATGGAACAATACAATATGTACAAAAGTTATTACAGCCATGCATGATTGGAACAAAAGTAGAAAAAGCACCAGGCTCTGCAGAAACAGCGGCAAACTGGTAGGCACCCGAATCATCAGGCACAGAAGCAACAAGGCCGTCGTCTCCAACGCGTCCCTCTTCTACTGCTTCGATTATCTTTCCAAAATGATGCTTAGCATAAGTGCCGACAACAAAATCTACAAAAGGATAAAGCTTACGGAACTCCGGCAAAAGTCGTTCTGCCATACAGCCTGTAACAACAACAGTAAGAGGCTTTGGACCATCCTTTACATATTCAACAGCTTCATCTAAAAGCTTTGTTTTTGCACCAGTCTTTTTTTCGCGTACAGCCTTGAGTCCGTTTATCCATCCAAGACGGCCTTCAATTCTTTCTTCGGCCGACTTTCTGATAGAACAGGTATTCACAATAATCATATCTGCAACTTGGGCAGAAGCCGCAACGTTCCACCCACGCGCAATCAAAAGCTGTTCCATAGAAGCCGACTCTGCAATATTCATCTCGCAGCCGTATGTTTCAAAATAATAAGTCATACAATCTATTATACAGATAGGCAAATGCGGGGGCAAGCAGTCGGCAAAAACTATCTCTGGTTGTAGGCCTTCTTGAACATAAAGTAATTGATTATGCAGGAAGCAATTACTACAACTACAGCAATCATTGTCATTATTGTTAGTCCATGCAAACTCAAGGGTTCAAATAATTCTGCAAGAGGTTTTGCAAAAAAGCTTACTAACAGCATTGGAAGAATTTGTAAAATATAAAAACACCATCCTCCAACTGTATGTAATGGAAGTCTTGTATTATAGTTATAATAATAAATACGATTTTCACTATTAAAACCTCTAACAGTAAAAGGCAATAAAACTGAAAGACAAAAATGTAAACTCAGAAAAAATATAATTACAACATAAAAATACCTGGAATTATACCCACGTGATAAGCAGAAAAAAATCCCTGAAAAAACAATAAGCAGAAAAAAAGTGTTTATACATTCAAACAAAAAAGGAAGCTTTCTGGTATAAATTGATTTACTGCAAGGTAACGTTTTTACAAAACAAAGCGATGTCCTGTTATAAAACATCCTGCAATATATGCTATAACATAAAACCATCATTGAAAGACTTGCCAATATTGATGTACCCGGAAAATCATTTTGATTCTGACATAATCTTTTAAGACATACTATTAAAAAACATATCGTATTACAGATGAATGCAAAAAATAAAAGTGTATTTATTTCTTTAGAATTTCTTGAATCCATCATGATTTTCCAGGCTGTCATTTCTTTTTTCATATTTGATTGTTTCATTTCTTGCCCTCCTCTGAATCAAAAGCGGCTTTCATAATTTTGAGCCAGCGATGATTTGAAAGAAACATCAGCCCCGGAATTGCAAATGCAAGACAGATTACAAGGTACAGGCTGTTTGCACGCATAATAAAAATGTTCAAAGCATTATGAATAATCATGAGAAACGCACCTTTGAAAAAAAGTTCCGGCATCATTTTACTTGGCAAAGCAAAAGGTAAAAGCGCAAACACAAAAAGAATACATTCTTCATCAGCAATAAAAAGCAGAAGTGTCTGGGGAAAAAATTTGCCGATCATCAAGAAGTGTAACAGATAAACTAATGCAATAAACAAAACAGCAAATGCGCAATACACAATGTACGAAAAAAGATAGAACGATTTATATGTATTGAATCTGTCTTTTACAGTCAAAAGGTAACAGTCCATTTTTCTAAGAGTCAGCAGTCTGCTTCCGAATGTGACTGGAATAAACAAAAATCCAACACCAATTCCGCTTGCAAACAGTGCTGTTTTTGTTGTCCAGAATGACCGCTCCAAAGAAAGTGCATCCACGCTGGAGTTGATTCCAGATACACTTACGCGAAAAACAATGAGCAAGGCAATAAGCCAGATTAATCCGATTGTAATTGGAAATAAAATGCTTTTGCCTGTAATGATTTTGTAATTGTTTATAAAATTATTTTTCATAATCGCGCCTCCAGCCATTCTATTCACCGCTTCGCAGAATCAAAATTGCAAGCTGCTGCAAGGTTGGAACTTCTACTGCAAAATGATCATCAAACTTATCTGAATTTTCTGTAAGGCAAAGACCTTCTACAGTTTCTTCGCCACCAGTTTCATCATCAAAATAATAATGCTCCATGAGCGGCATAAACTGTTCTGAAAAAGCACGTGGTCCGTGAACATAACGATACTGTTCGCGTAAATCTTCTACAAAGCCCTGGGCAAGAAGGCGACCATGAGCAAGGAAGACAACATAATCAACAACGCTTTCCATGTCGGCAATATTGTGGGTTGAAAAAAGAATGCTTGTTTCGCCGTTACCGTTGTTTATGTACTCGCGGAACTTTGAATTAAGAAGGTCGCGGATTACAGGATCAAGAGCGGCATCCGGTTCATCAAGAATCATGAGCTTTGTGCTGCGTGCAAGAACAGATGCAATTGCAAGGCGGGCTCTGTTACCGTCTGAATATTCCGAAAGCTTTTTGGGCTTAGCTGCATCAAGCTCGTAGCTCAAACCAAAATCACGGCAAACACGTTCAAACTTTTCCATAGAAAAATTATCAAATGCAAGCGGCAAAGATTTCTTTACATTTTTAATTGTCCAGCTGATTGGAAAATATCTGTTTGCGGCACACCATGCTACTTCGTTTCTAGGTTCGCCGTTGTTCTGATCAAGGTCTGTGTATTTTCCAAGCCATGTAATTTTTTCACGGCCGCTTGTAATTCCACCAAGAGCATCGAGCAGAGTTGTTTTACCTGCACCGTTTTCACCGACAATTGCAGTTGTAAAGCCCTGTGGGATTTCCAAGTTCATAGGGCCTAAGTCAAAACCGTCATAGTGTTTTTCATATCCGTCAATTTTAATTGCGGGTTGTATTGTAAGTCCGTTTCGTTCCATTTTTTAATCTCCTGTCTGCAAAAGTGTTGCTAACATTTCTTTTAATTCATCATCTGAGATGCCAGCGACCTTTGCTGAATTAATTGCATTTTGTAATTCCCTTTCTATAAGACGCAGATGCTGCTCGCGTACAAGCTCAAGATTTTGCGGATTTACAAAATACCCTTTGCCCTGTACAGCAGTTACGAGGCCTTCTTCTGCAAGGATCTCGTACGCCTTCATTGTTGTAATAACACTGATTTTAAGCTCCTGTGCCAGTTCACGAATAGAAGGCAGAAAGCTTTGCGGCGGCATTTTTCCCGAAAGAATCTGCTCGCGGTATTGCGATGCAATCTGTTTGTAAATTGGCTCAGATGAATTTTGAAGTATTTTCACAACGCCTCCTTGTGTGTTACTTTTGGTTAACCTCTGTATATATCTGTTTATATAACAGTATAACAGTTAAGTCAAGTGTTTTTTTTAATTTTTTTTGTCATTGCGAGGAGCGGAGCGACGTGGCAATCCACGTATCAGTAGACACAGTCCCTACTATATCATTTCCCATATTTATTCTATAATACCCCCATGCGTGACATTCAAAATGAAACAGATACACGAAAGATTCCATTGCAAAAAGTTGGTGTAAAGGGTGTTCGATACCCGGTAACAGTTCTGGACAAAAATCACAAACAGCAGCAGACAACTGCAACCGTAGATCTTTTTGTAAACCTTCCGCACAATTTTAAGGGAACACACATGTCGCGTTTTATCGAAGTGTTCCATAAATATCACGAAGACGTTACAATGCAGCACTTCTTAGACATGCTTGAAGAAATGCGAAAAAAACTGGACGCAGCACAGGCATTTGGGACTGTAAGCTTTCCTTATTTTATTGAAAAAAAAGCTCCGGTTTCGCAAGCCGCCGGAATTATGGAATATAACTGTTCTTTTGAAGGCACTGTAAGCGCTGACGACCGCAAATTTTACATAACTATAGAAGTTCCAATTACAACTCTGTGCCCGTGCTCAAAGGCCATCAGTGAATATGGAGCTCACAATCAGCGCGGAACTGTAAAAGTAAAGCTTCTCTATTCCGAGTTTTTCTGGATTGAAGATATAATCGAACTTATCGAGGCCTGTGCTTCATCTCCACTCTACTCGCTTCTCAAACGTCAGGATGAAAAATACGTAACCGAGCACGCCTATGACAATCCGCGCTTTGTAGAAGATGTTGTCCGTGAAGTTTATACTGCCTTAACAAAACACAACTTTAAGTGGTTCAGCGTTGAAGCAGAGAATGAAGAAAGTATTCATTTTCACAATGCGTATGCGTATACGGAGTTTACTGCCGAGCAATAGCACTTTCCAGCGTATTCTGCATGAGCATGGCAATTGTCATTGGGCCAACACCACCTGGAACTGGTGTAATAAACGAAGTTTTTTCTACTAAATCATCAAAATCACAGTCACCAATTAAGCGGAAGCCTGATTTTTTGCTGGCATCCGGAATGCGGTTTACACCAACGTCAATTACAACAGCGCCGTCGCGAACCATATCGCCTGTCAAAGTATGAGGATGGCCCGAAGCAACAACAATAATATCTGCCTGGCGGGTAATTTCTGCCATATTTTTTGTTCCTGTATGGCACATTGTTACAGTACAGTTTACATCTTTGCGTGCAAGAAGAATGCTAACAGGCTTACCTACAATATTTGAGCGTCCGATTACAACTGCATGTTTGCCGCTGGTTTCAATTCCCATTTTTTTAAGCAAAACAATAATTCCGTGAGGTGTACATGGCAAAAAGCCCGGGCGGCCAATCATAAGGTTACCTACGCTAACAGGATGGAAGCCGTCTACGTCCTTTGAAGGATCAATTGCCATAATAACCTTGTCTTCATCGATATGCTTTGGAAGCGGCAACTGAACAAGGATTCCATGAACTGAAGAGTCGGCATTGAGTTCTGCAATCAGTTTAAGAAGTTCTTCCTCAGAAGTGCTCTCTGGCAGCTGAATAGATCTGTCTGCCATACCGACTTCTGCCAGAGCCTTGCGTTTTCCTGTAACATAAGAAACACTTGCAGGATTTTCTCCAACTAAAATAACTGCAAGACAAGGCAAAACGCCCTTTTCCTTTAATTCGGCAACCTTAGCAGCAACCTCTGCACGAACATCAGCAGCAATTTGTTTTCCGTCGATTATAACAGCACTCATCATGTAACCTCTTGTTATTTCTTTCGTTTTTATTGATAAACAGCCTAAAAAACTGTATTATTATAGAATATTATAAAAAAAATACGCTTGGAGCAATATGAAACGCTTTATTTCTTTATTATTAATTTTCGTTACATTTTCAATTTGCCTTTTTGCAGAAGAAGATGACTATTTTGACGATGACCAATACTACGATGACGTATATGTTTATGCACAAAATGGAGCCGGAGATCAGTTTCTTAAAATCAACCTTGGAGCTATTTTCCCACTGAATTTTCAAGGTCAGTTAAAGCCAGGTGGAAAGGCTACCTTAGGATTTTTTAGATTTCTTACAGAAAACATTGCTATAGGTGGCGATATTTCTGCTACTTACAGTGTTTCAATTGGTGAAAAAATTCTTGTACTGCTTCCTATTACATTTGGAGCAATGTATCAGCCATATATTGGAAAATTTGAGTTCCCAATTTATGCCGAAGTAGGTATTGCAAATGCAAGCTGGCAAAACATGGAACACTTTCCTTCTTTAGCCACAAAGCTTTCTGCCGGTGCATATTACAGAATTACAGATACAATTTCTTTTGGACTCAGCACAGATTTCTTATGGCTTCCACAGTGGTTCAAAGATTCTTCTATGAACTATAACGGATTATTCCAGACAGCAGAAATTGGTCTAAGGTATCATTTCTAGGATAACAGGGAGAAAACTAATATGAAAAAAACAATAAAAAATATTGCGCTCGGAATTCTCCTTGCATTTACAGCACTTCCATTTATTTCCTGCGGTCATGATCCAGTTTTTTATGGAATTATTCATGATGTTGTGCCGGAAGCAGCTTTAGTAAACGGAAACATCACTTCGATTGTTCGATGCACAATTGAATCAGAAGAGTATCTTTTTCTTTCTAACGGAGGTGCACTTCAATATAAACCGCTTGATTCTTCAAAGCACGGAGAATGGAAGTCTGATGGTGTAAAGCTTCCTTTCAAAACTCATCATTATAATTATTATGAAACAAGCAGCGAAGGCATAGGTCATCAGGGAGAACTTGTTCACCGTGTACTTGCAGACGCTTCAAACATATATATATTCACAGCCAGCTTTGAACAGGATGACCGATATGGTGTTGTTATGCCAGAAGAATTCCATTTGTGGACAAAACCATTAGATTCACTTTTTAATAATTCTACTGACGACTGGTATGATATTGTTGAAGCACACGAAGATTATTTTAATTTCAGTTTGAACGTTAAAGAAACAGAAGTAGAACTTGATTTTTCTTTCTTCTTTACAAACACTCCAAAACAGGCTCACAGAGAAGCTTACCTTGCTGTAGAGAATTCTAAAGAAATTAAATATTTCAAATTGAATGGATCTGCAGATCCTGTTGAATGCACATCTTCAATAACTGCTGCCAACAAGGTTCAGGTTTACGATAAATCAACAAAAATCAATTCGGCATTCTATATTGGAAGTGATTTGTATTTCTCTGATTCACTTGTCGTTATAACAAATGAAACAAAAGATGCCAATGCAACATTTGCCTGTATTGCAGGAATGAAATCAAATTATTATACAACATCTGATTTGTATATTTACACATCTACCGGCATGAAAGAAGAAAAGATTTCTGCAAGTTCTCCAATTGCTTCACTTGCAATTACAGCTGACTCGCTTATTATTGGAAAAGGAAGTTATGGAGAAACATATACTTCTACCGGTGGACTTGAAAGAGTTCTTATAACAAATAATCTGCCAGAAACAGAAATAAAGAGCTTTACTAACAATGCCCAGTATCAGATTACAACATCGTATATTGTTATGACATTACTTTGTACTGACCCTACACAAAACGAAGCAGACGCAACTCTTTATGCAACAGTTGGTTACAGAGGTACAACTACTTCGTCATCGGCTTCATACAATAGTGTTGGTCTTTGGTCATACTATCCTGGCAGAGGAAACTGGAACAGAGAATAAAAGCGTTGGGTGGGAAAGGCAGCGCACTGAAAATTGGATACTTTATTTGAACAGGTAAGAAACGAGACAGAACCTCTTGCTGCCAGAATGAGGCCCCGCAATCTTGATGAATATATAGGTCAGGATCATATTGTAGGAAAAGGACGCCTGCTCCGTCGTGCAATTGCGGCAGATCAGCTTACATCTGTAATTTTTTATGGTCCCCCTGGAAGTGGTAAAACTACCCTTGCCCGAGTTATTGCAAATCATACACGCTCAAACTTCCTTACATTAAATGCAGTTCTTACAGGCGTTGCTGATATCAGAAAATCAATTGAACAGGCAGAAGATTACTACAAGCTTTACGGAAAGCGTACAATTCTTTTTGTTGATGAAGTTCACCGCTGGAATAAAAGCCAGCAGGATGCCTTGCTCCCTTGGGTAGAAAACGGAACAATCATCCTTATTGGTGCAACTACCGAAAATCCTTTTTTTGAAGTAAACAAAGCTCTTGTTTCGCGCTCACGTGTATTCCAGCTTAAACCGCTTACTAATGATGATTTATTTAAAGCGGCAACAATGGCAATCACAGATTCTGAACGAGGCTACGGTCACTGGGATGTTGAGTTTGAAGAAGGGGCTCTTGAGCATTTAATAGATACAGCAAATGGTGATGCACGTTCCCTTTTGAATGCGCTGGAGCTTGCAATTGAAACAACTCCAGAGCAATGGAAGCCTCATGCCCAGCCACCTGTTCCTGCTTACGGCTCAAAGATTTTTATAAGCAAAGAAGCGGCCGAAGAATCAATTCAGAAAAAAGTTGTTCTTTATGACCGCGACGGCGACTATCACTACGATATTATCAGCGCGTTCATCAAGTCCTTGCGCGGACGTGACCCAGATGCGGCTTGTTACTGGCTTGCACGTATGGTTGCTGCGGGTGAAGATCCTCATTTTATTTTCAGGCGAATGCTCATTTCTGCGTGCGAAGACACAGGACTTGCAGATCCAAACGCCATTACAGTAGTAAACTCGTGTGCACAGGCCTTTGACCGTGTTGGTATGCCGGAAGGTCGTTACTTTTTAGCACACGCTGCGCTTTATCTTTCTACCGCACCAAAATCTAACAGCAGCATGGCATTTTTTGATGCGCTTTCTGCAGTTGAAAAAGAAGATGCAGAAGTTCCAAATCATCTGCGTGATGGTAACCGTGATGCAGAAGGCTTTGGACATGGAGCGGGCTACCTCTACCCTCATGCTTACCGCGACCACTGGGTTGCACAGCAGTATTTGCCAGATACTCTTATGGGACGTGTTTTTTATACACCAAGTACTCAGGGCTACGAAGCAACTATTCGAGAAGGAGTTTTGTCTCGCCGCGAAATTCAAATTGCACAGATTCTTGAAAAATCACAGAGCTCCGAAGATTACACAAGTGATGAGCTTGCAACTTCTCCTGAAACTACCGGCTCTATAAATATTTACAAAAAGCCTGCAGGTGGAACCGATGCCGAAAAATCGGAGTTTGGTATAAATCCTATAAGCGAATGGTGGGTAAACGAGCACTTCAAAAACGGTGAAGAAAAGAGAGAAGAAAATCTTACCTTTAGTCCAAAGAATGCTGCAAACGAGCTTGTATTTGACAGAGCAGAACGATTCTGGCGCCAGAGACTTGATTCAAACCGCGCAGACATTCTTCTAGAAATCCGCGATACAATGATTTCTATGGCACAGCTTATGCGCCACCACCGAAGCCTTATATGGAATGCAGATTCGGGTCTGTTGCTTTGGGACATTGCACGTAAAACTCCAGAAGGCGTTACCTGTGGTGTATGTAAAACAGAAAAAGGCAAGCAGATTCTTGAGCAGTATGGTCGCACTCTTGGAGACCTGGACAAACCTATTTTACAGACCCGCGGAGAATCATTTAGTACAGACTTTTTAACACAAAAGGATTTTTACAATGTGCTTGTAAACTTCCAGTATAAGGGTGCAATTTTTGACAGGGTTTTCTTTACAGATCCTTTTGCAAGTGAGCCCTCTATTATTGCTCTTGCCGAAGCAACCAATGCTGTACTTACTCCTCAAAAATATGAAGAAACAGAAGCAGACAATATTGATATAACCGAAGATGCACAGGCTGCCGCTCACAAACAGGATGAAGATTTTACATACGAGTCTCCACTTGCACCTGGCTTTAAGATTATTATTTCGCAGAAGATTCCATGCAAAGGACAGCATATAAGTGAGCTTGTTCGTAAGCAGATTCTTACACCAGAAAGCATTGAACCGTTTGCAGGTATTTTGAACAAGATGGAAGAAGCAGAACAGGAATTCTTTGGCGACAGAGACAATCCGCTTTTTTCATGGGATGGACTTTTTATTGCAAACACCTTCCGCAAAAAAGGCTTCAATGTAAAAATTGCAACTCAGGAGCTTAAAGAAAAACGACGCGTAACTCCAGCCGAAATTGAAAAGTGGTTTACACAAGACACCTCTGCGTATGGTGCAAAAATGTGCAGTGCAGTTGGAAGTGCCGACTTACAGAAAATTGTAAATCTTTTAATTTCAGCCTGCGACAAAACAGTGTTTGACTGGAAGAGTGAGATTTCATTTTTTATTATTGAAAAAGCAGAATCGTAAAGCGTGGATTGCTTCGCTACGCTCGCAATGACGATTTAATTTCTAATTGCGTCGATGTTTGCCTTGCCACCTGGAACAAATGGCAATACGTTTTCTTCT
>JBGVAV010000011.1:0-2502 GCA_045224915.1 Treponema sp. | reverse complement strand
AAGACTTCTCTGTCCTTGCCACAGCGGCGTTTTGTATCTAGAAGCACGATATCTTCAAGCATATGTCCCATAACTGTGGTCAAATGTTAATTTACAATAAATCATCCCATTTTGGGAAAACCTATTGCAAAAAAACATCCTTCACATCCCCTGCAGGCATAAACAGGATAGATATGCTGTTCTACATAAATCTTTTCAGGGATGATGTTCACTCTTTCTGTTACTTTCTCCCCTACTTTTACAAGCTTTGCTCCGCAGCCACAGATTTTCTCTGATTCAGGAATATCATGATAAATCGGGATTCTTTCATAATTTTCATCAATCTTTTTACGGCCGCACTTACGTCTCTTATATGCCTTTACGAGGACGTTTTCTTCTTTCAATTCTTCAAGTTCTTCATTTGTAAGAAGTTCATTCTCTGGAAAATCATCAAGGTCATCAAATAACGGAAGCCACTGTTCGAATAATTTTTCAGAATGACTGCCGAAACGATATGACATCTGAGTTCTCAGTCGTTCTTCAAGCCCGAGAATTTTTAAATCTTTTGAATTATTGTCAGATTTGAGGCTTTTTATTTCTTCATCTTTTTGTTTCAGCTCTTCTTTCTGCTGATTTATTGTGAATAATTGTAATGTGATTTTTTCATCTTTAGAGGAAAGTAACTTGTCCTTTAAAACAAGCTGCTGCTGCATTGATTCAATCTCAATCTTTGCAGCAGCCAGTTCTGTGAGTGCTTCCTGTATTGTCACTTCCCTTTTCATGTTTTAAATGTTAACAGATTTTAAAACTTTTAAAAAGAGGGTGTAACAATTGGTTGTACCGCAGGCAGCTTGACTGCCTGTCGGCTACGAACCTTTGAAAATCATTAAGGCCCCAGGTTTATCATGCTAAGATAGATAAGTCCATCAGGGCACAATATCCTAATTAATTCGACAGGGGAACCTTAATGAGATTCTATAAGAACCAACATCAATTTTACATTGGTATCGACCTTCACGCAAGAACGATGTACATCTGTGTCATCAACAACATCGGTGAAACTGTATTCCACAAAAACATGGAATGTTCTAGAGATAATCTGGAGCTTGTGACAAACACTTTCGGAAAGGACATTGTTGTTGGCGTTGAATGCATCTTCACCTGGTACTGGGTTGCAGACTTTTGTGCAGAAAACGGAATTGATTTTGCACTTGGGCATGCCTATTACATGAAGTCAATTCACGGAGGAAAAACAAAAAGCGATAAAATCGATTCAGAGAAAATTGCAAACATGCTGCGCGGAGGAATGTTCCCAATTGCATATGCCTATCCAAAAGCAAAGCGTGCAGTACGCGACCTGCTCAGAAGACGACTCTTCTTTGTCCGGCAGCGCGCCGAACTTTCCGTTCATCTTCAAAATACAAATCATCAGTACAATATAAACGAACCTCTGACATCTTCCAGAATGAGAAGTGAAGTTTACAGAAATACGATTCCTCTTAAGTTCAGTGATCCTGCAACTTTGAAAATGGTGAATGCGGATCTTGCCATGTTCCAGTCTTATCATGACATAATCACAAAACTTGAGTTTCAGATTGAGGACAGCATGGAAGTGCAGGATCCGGTTTCGTACAGCATCATAAACTCAGTTCCGGGCCTCGGCTTCATCCTTTCCCTTACGATTCTCTATGAGATTGATGACATCCATCGCTTCTCCGATGTAGGTAAGTTTATCTCTTACTGTCGTCTTGTAAAGTGTTCCCATGAATCTGCCGGAAAGAAAGAGAAAGGCGGTCATAATAAAATCGGAAACGTACATCTGAAATGGGCGTTTTCAGAAGGTGCAGTTCTCTTTCTCCGCAATAATGAACGTGGACAGAGGTGGCATGATAAGCTTGTGCAGCGGTATGGAAAAGCAAAAGCCATGAGCATCATTGCGCAGAAACTCGGGCGTACGGTTTATTACATGCTTAAGCGAAGAGAGGCTTTTAATCCCGATAAGTTTTACGGGGATAAGAAAATTGAAAATAAGGACAGTGGCGGCGAGCTTCTCGCATAACTGAAGCGTATACGGCGAGACTTTTGAAAAATGAAGATTATATGCGGCTTAGACCGCCTCTCATTCTTTCTGTTCCGGATGCCGTGACTTCGTAACTTTTGAATAGACGCTGCCACTGCGCCTTTTTTTATATTCTGTTTTTGTTGAAAATAAATAAGCGGACTGTCCCTGCCTTGACCTGCCCATATAACTGTCGGCATCGTATGATGACCATCTTATTTTTGCTTCAGGCTTAGCACGGGTACCGGTGAAATTCTTCGTGCCGGAAATCTGATTTTTCAGGTTTGCCGTGACCGACTATATGTGTTTGATTCAGGACGCTTTTCCTGGAATCTTTTTCTGAATTGCGATTCAGGCTTTGCTTTTTTATTTTGAACGGAAGCTCCATTTTTCTCAAAAGAAAGAAGACTGCCTGAAAAAGACAGCCTTAAGTGATATTTTTTTTGAGGATTCTTATTGACAAG
>JBGVAV010000010.1:0-30529 GCA_045224915.1 Treponema sp. | reverse complement strand
TGAATAAGCCCACGGGTACGTATAAGGAGTTCGTATGTCTAAGAACCATCGTGGATCAGGTATCAGATCGCTTCCTAAACACGGAAGAGGAACTTGCGCAATCTGTGGAAAAACAGATATTAAAGTTCTCTACGAAAAGGAAATTAATGGTCAGAATGTAAATATTTGTAAGTTCTGTAACGCACATCTTAAGAACGAAGCAAGAAACGCTCCAGCTCCAGCACCAGCTGCTGAAGAAGCACCAGCTGAAGCTACAGAAGCTCCTGCTGCAGAAGCAGAAGCACCAGCAGCTGAGTAATAAGTTTAGCGTTTATTTACATCACAAACCGTCGGACCTGCGTGCCGGCGGTTTTTTTTATGTTTTTTTTCACTAATTAATATTGCTTGAAATGGCAGTTTGATATAGAATAATAACGATATGGGTATTGCGAATAGTCATCAGATTTCCAGATATTATGATTTTTTCAGAGATAAGGAAATAGTTTTTACTAAAGCCAACGTTCAGATTTTAAAGATGGATCCTCGCCAGGTATATGTAAAATGTGCCGGTGGACAATGGCCATGTCTCATAAACTCATCTTCTTTGCAGTCTGCTAAAATCATCATTGGAACAAACAGCGGAGCTTTCCTTGCGATTCAAAAAGATAAAAATATGTCTATTCAGCTTCGTTACTGCTTCCTTGATGCAAACGGTGCCCCAATTCATTTCTTTGTAAACTGTTCAGTTGGCGAAATAAATAAATATCAGAATACAGAAGAGCTTGCTGTTGTAACTCTTAATTTTACACAGCGTCCGCCTGATGATTTGATTTTTAAGATTGGTGAGTTCCTCGAAGCAAACGAGAACTTCTACCACCGAAAAGAAGAGCGTATTGATATCAATAAAAACTCAATCCGTAAGCTTGGACTTGAAAAAGAAGAATCAATCATTTTTGTAGAGAACGTTCCTCGCCGCTGTATCTTAAAAGACTTATCCTTCAGTGGTGCAAAAGTAATGCTCGTTGGCGTTCCAAAGTTCCTTGTAGGAAAAAATATCGCTCTTAAAATTGATTTTATAGATACAAACGAATCTGTGCTTGTTCCTGGAATTATTCCACGTGCAGAGTTCCTCGAAGGTCGTAAGGATATTACTTCGGTACACATTGCCTTTAATGGTGATTCTGTTCCAATGGTATATAAGATCCACATCAACAGCTTTATTACAACTTATCAGAAGACAATTCTTAATAATCAGAATTCTCAGGCTGTAATTAATCAACCGGTAATTAATACTGCTTCTGAAACAAAAGTTCAACCTGTTGTTGATACTATTACAAAAGTTAATCCACAGGAACAAGCTCCGGCACAGGCTAATGCACAGCCACAGGTACAGGCTCAGCCTGCACAAAATCCAACTGCTTAACAGGAAAAATTTATGAACCCAAAAAATCCTCTTGATTCAATTTATTTTATTGACCTGCCTGAAGATTTTAAGTTGTCAGATGCAGCTTTTCCAATTGATAAAACTATTCAGCTGCCGGTTCAGCAAAAAGACAGCGATGCTCCTGGAGTATTTAATCCAAAAGAAATTACAATGGAGCAGATCCTTGCAGGTATTCTTACAGTTTTAGCTTATGACAAAAAGAATCCTCATCTTGATTATTACCGCTCAATCTTAAAGAAGGCTAAGCCAAATATAAAGCAGGAGCTTTGTGAGGCAGCAATCCTAAAAACAAAGAACGAAGATTTTGACCTTGCAGAAGAAATCTTTATGGCGCTTCACGGACTTGAGCCGGATGATGAAGCAATCATTTTGAATATGGCTTTGTTCCTTGACCAGCGTGCCGATAACTACAGACGTGCAGGCCTTTTTGAAGATGCAGACGCCTACGACAGTGATGCAGAAAGCTATTACATTCAGGCAATAGAAGCTGATCCTCCGCTCCCGGATGCATATTTTAATGCAGGCTTCTTCTATCTTAAACAGCATAAATACCGCGAAGCAAAAGACTGCTTTGAAACATTTGTAGCCCTTAATTGTGAAGCAACCGAAGAAGAACTTGGTGAAAACGGTGAATATAAACTCAACCGCGCAAATGAAATCCTTGAGATGATTAAGAATCAGAACATGGATGATGAGCGCTTTAAGAATGCCTACGACTTAATTTCGAACGGTGAAGCAGAGAAGGGCCTTGAAGAAATAAAATTATTCCTCCAGAACAATCCTAAGGTTTGGAATGCCTGGTTCCTTCTTGGCTGGGGCTTACGTAAACTAGAACGCTTTGACGGTGCAAAGCAAGCCTTCTTAGAAGCCCTGGAATGTGGTGGAGACCAGAATGCCGACACCTACAATGAGCTTTCTCTTTGTCTTGTAGCAGAAAAGAAATTTGACGAAGCAAAAGCCGCTTTGCAAAAGGCCATGGCAATTGACCCGGACAGTACAAAAATCCTTTCAAACCTTGGCTATATAGCACTTGCTCAAGGCAACGATGAAGAGGCTAGAAAGTATTTTTCAATTGTGCTGGAACTGGATCCAAAAGACGCTATCGCGGCTGCAGAATTATTAAAATTAGAGAAATAAAAAAGGCAGTCATATAAGAAAATGCTTCCGCAAAAAAAGTCTTCGGCCAACGGAGAATGTTGTCCTCAGCCTTTTTTTACTCCGCATTTTCTGATATCAATTACCATGCTATTATATCTCCAATTTTGATATCATTCTCCTTAAACCAGCCCTGTGGAACTTCAAGAGCATAGCGTACTGAGCTTGTGCTCATAATTGGTGTTAAGCTAAATGGCGTCATATCGTATATATTTCTGATTTTCCCACGAGAATCTATATACGCTATTGAAAGCGGGTGAGGGGTGTTTTTCATCCAGAACGAAAGAATCTGCTCTTTTTCAAAAACAAAAAGCATTCCTGTTCCGTCCGGTATATTTTTACGATTCATAAAGCCATAATTGCGCTCTTCTTCTTTTTGGGCAACTTCGGCTTTTACAATTGCAGTAGTTCCGTCGGCACGTGTTATTGTTATATCTGTTACAGGAAGTTTTTTGGATTTACAGCTTGCATAAGAAAGCACTGCAAATAATGCCACGACTGTAAGAATTGATTTTTTAAGATTTGTTTTCATATTAGAACTCTTCAAGGAAGCTTTGAGCATTTTTTTCTTCGTAAGACTTTTCTACAGTTGCCGAAGTTTTGAGCATGTCAAAGGTTTCGTTATCAATGTATTTTACCGAAAGTGGTTTTTCAAGCTGCATTGTAATTGCATCATTTTTCCATACGGCTTTTTGAGGATCAAGGCTATCTGGCTCACCGTATTTTTTGCACAAGGTTGTAAACATTGAATAATAATCAATCTTTGCTGTGTTTATATTGATTGTAATTATGTAAAGTTGTTCGTTGTAGAACTGGAACCAGCAGTTTGATAAGTAAGGAGAACCGCGTCCACCGCTGGCATTTGTTTCTATAAGGATTTTTGCATCGCCTGGAAGAAGGGAAACGTCTCTGTCTCCTGAATATCCAAAGTCTGAGTTTTTAAGCAACTGTATCTTTGCTTCTTTAAGTGACATTCCTAAATGAACATCGCCATAGCCGTCTGGCAAATCTTTGGCAGAAAGAGAAAATGTTAATACTGCGAGAAAAATGCAAAATAAAAAGTTTTTCTTACTCATATAGAGTTTATCGGTAAATTTTTACTCTTCATTACTCTGTTTTCTGTAGAACGCAGCCTGCTTAACAAGTTCTGGTACATCCTTGATGTAAATCTTGTTATCTACAAGCTTAATGTGTGCAGAAGAAGAGAAATCAAAAATAGCCTTGTGCTGTGCTTCCTGTGGCAATCCACACATATTTGCAATGTCTTTTGGAGTAAACTCTGTCTGCATTGCTTTAGAAGTAAGACGGTCAATATTAATGCGCTGTTTTTCAAGCTGCAAAGAAAGCATATCAATCATCTTGTGGAATGGATCGCGAAGGTTTGCATTATCAAGCTGACGGTACATAGACCAGAGTCGTTCAGCGAGTGTTGTTGTAAGGCGTGAAATCAACTGTGGCTGTGTTGTTACCATCTGATTAAAGTTTTCGTGGTTTACAACCATAAGGCGGCAGTCTGAGTGGGCAATTGCATTTGCAGAACGTGGTTTGTTCTCCAAAAGTGCCATTTCACCAAACATGTCACCTTTGTGGAGGAGGGCAAGAGTTACTTCATTTCCGTCTACAACCTTAGAAATTGTAACTTCACCGCTCTGAATAATAAACATATCTGAACCGCTTTGAGCCTCAGAGAAAATCATTGTATCCTGAGGATATTCACGGCTAAGTTCTTTTGAAGGTTCAAAATAAGGTGCGCGTGTACGTGCTTTAAGTGCAACAAACTTCTGCTTTGCTATTTCGGCATACTGACCTTCTGGTTTTGTCTTAAGATACTGATAGTATGCGTAAACTGCAATGTTGTTGCGGGAAGCTTTTTCGTAGTACTGAGCAACACGAAGGATTTGTTCTGAAGTATCTGAAACTACAGTATTCAAGGTTGCCTTTGTAAGCATCTCATTCATCTGGCGCATACGGGCAGCAAAAGTTTTAATGATTTTTAAAGCTACTGGTGTGTTGTTTACAATGAGCTCTGGATACTGTTCCTTGCGAACAGCGATTGCCTGAACATCTGTTATTGCAACTGCAGTTTCAATCTGAAGGTGAGATGCCATACAAGGAACTACTCCGACGAAGTCTCCTGGTCCAAGCTTAAATGGCTGAATTCCTGAGCCTGAAGATTTAAAACACTGGACCGTACCTCTTTGAACGATGTAGAAGCGGTCACTGTCGGCCTTTCCTTCTACTACCATGTATGAGCCCTGTTTAAATGTAACTATCTGCAATTGTAACATAGCAATCTCACCCTAAACTGTTATTATAATAGTATAATTTTACTATTGAAATTTGTCTAGTTAATTATCGACAAAAATTATCTCAGGCTCAAGAGAAAAACCAAACTTTTGGGAAACACTAGTTTGAACCTGTTCTACAAGAGCTTTTATATCCTTTGAAGATGCATTTCCAGTATTTATTATGAAATTTCCATGGAAATCTGCAACTTTTGCACCGCCGATTGTAAGCCCGCGAAGGCCTGCTTCATCAATTATCATTCCGGATGGCTTACCAAAATCACGGTTATTCTTGAAAACAGAACCTGCACTTGGAAACTTAAAATGGCCTTTATCTACGCGCTCTGCTATATATTTTTTGCATTCAGTTCTGATTTTTTCCTGTTCTGAGGCATTTTTTTGTATAAGGCGGAAGGTCGCTGTTGTAATGAACTTTTTTCCGGTTTGATAAGGCGATTTTTTATATGCCCATTCCTGGGGATTATAAAGCTCCTGATGCAGCTTGATTTTTGAATCTGAATAATCCTGATAGCTTACAGAAAATATCACATCAGAAATTGATTTATCAAAGCAGCGGGCATTCATAAAAACTGCACCGCCTACTGTTCCAGGAAGTCCTGCAAACTGTTCCACACCGCTTATGCTGTTTTCTGTACAAAAATTAACAAAAGCAGCCATTGGAGTTCCAGAAAAGCATGTTATTAAAACTTCATTTTTAGCAAGAGTGATTTTACCAAACTGTGGCGAAATGTTTGAAGGAGGGTAATATGCCGTATCATTAAAATTGCAGGTAGAAATTACAGCACCCTTAAAGCCTTCGTCTGCAAAAACAATATTGCTTCCTCCGCCCATAATAAAAAATCTGACATTATTTTTAAGCAAAGCTTCAAGTGCAATTTGAAACGAATAGAAATTCTCCGGTGCAATAAAAAGCTCTGCCGGACCACCAATTTTGAATGTTGTTTTTGGCCCCAGCGGTTCATTTTCAAAAATATCGCCTTTAAATGCTTCGTGATTTTTTAAGATTTCTTTTATAACTTTGTAATCGTTCACATAATAATTATACCATTCACATCATTACAACGCAACACAGTAAATTGTTTGCATTTTCTTGTCTTTTTATGATTGCCCGATTAACAAGATGGTGGTAAAATATATCGTATAGAGAGTTATCTAATTCTATTTTTTTTGAGAGATGATGTTATGGAAAGAATGCAGTGCGACAATTGTGGATATGTTTATGACAAAGATCAGGGCGACGAAAAAAGTGGAATTGCACCAGGAACAGAATGGAAAGATGTTCCTGCTGATTACAAGTGTCCTGAATGCGGTGCTGACAAAAGCAAATTTATCATAGAATAAAGACCTTTTTTACAGCAAACTAAAAAATCAAAAACTATTGTTATACTAACCTCAAAAACAGTATAATTACCCCCAAGAGGTAAAGATATGTCATTAAAATTATATAACACAATGGGTCACAAGATGCAGGAGTTCAAGCCGCTTGTTGAAGGACAGGTTGGTTTTTATGGTTGTGGACCTACGGTTTATAATTATGCGCATATTGGTAACCTGCGTGCCTATGTTTTTCTTGATGTTCTGGACAAAACTTTGAGTTTGCTGGGCTACAAAATCAAGCATGTAATGAATATTACCGACGTTGGCCACCTTACTGATGACGGGGACAACGGCGAAGATAAAATGAAAAAATCTGCAGCAGAGCGCCATCAGAGTGTACTCGAAGTTGCAAACTTTTACACAGACGCTTTTATGAAGGATATTGATGCAATGAATATCCGTCATCCTGATGTTATCTGCCGTGCAACTGAACATATTGACGATATGATTGAGCTTATCAAAAAGATTGAAGCCAACGGTCACACTTATATGGCAGGCGGAAACCTTTATTACGATATTTCTACTTATCCTGACTACGGCAAGCTTGCAAACTTAAACCTTGATGAACTTAAGGCAGGAGCCGGTAAACGCAAGGTTGTTGTTGTTGATGAAAACAAGCGTAACCCCGGTGACTTTGTTCTCTGGTTTACAAAATCTAAGTTTGAAGATCAGGCTATGACCTGGGATAGTCCATGGGGCCGCGGATATCCAGGCTGGCATATTGAATGTTCTGCAATGAGCATGAAATATCTTGGAAAGCATTTTGATATTCACACAGGCGGTATTGACCACGTGCCTGTTCACCATACTAACGAAATTGCCCAGAGTGAAGGAAGCTTTGATGAAGCTGAACGCGCTAAAGGGCCTTGGGTAAACTACTGGATGCACAACGAATTCCTTATTATTGAAGGCGGAAAGATGAGTAAGAGCTCCGGTAATTTTATTACCCTGCAGACTACGCTCCCGCCGGAAA
The DNA here is from genome assembly GCA_045224915.1 of Treponema sp. Taxonomy (GTDB): domain Bacteria; phylum Spirochaetota; class Spirochaetia; order Treponematales; family Treponemataceae; genus Treponema_D. The sequence continues at coordinate 23,295 of JBGVAV010000010.1, read as the reverse complement.
AAGGATACTCTCTTAAAGACAAAGGCTTTGAGCCTTTGGATTACCGTTTCTTCCTTTTGGGAGGCCACTACAGAAGACAGCTTGTATTCAGTCTTGATGCTCTTGAAAGTGCAAAAAATGGTCGTGCAGCCCTTTATGCCCGCGTAGCAAAGCTTATTGCCCGTGCAAACAAAGAAGAAAATCTAGGTCTTACAAAAGAAAACTTTGAACAAAAGCTTGCGGGACTTCCTTACGAAACAGAAAATCTTGCAAAATTCCGCGAAGGCCTTGAAAATGACCTTGCCACACCTGTTGCCATGGCCGCAATGCAGAAAGAAGCTGCAGGAAAGGGCGATGTAAAGGCCAGCCTGAGTCTTGCTGCAATTAACAAAATGGACAGCGTTTTGAGCCTTGATGTTATTAAAGGCGGATTTGAAGAGCTTGAAAAACAGGAAGCTGCCACAGCAAATGCCCATGCAGGCGACCCTGAAGCTGCAGAAATTGATGCCCTTGTTGCAGAACGCAGTCAGGCTAAAAAAGACAAGAATTTTGCCCGCGCAGATGAGATTCGTGATATTTTAACAAAAAAAGGAATCGTCGTTACTGATACTCCGAATGGGCCTATTTGGAGTAGAAGTTAGGGTTTTAGGGGCGAAACCCCTAGGAGAAGGGGTAGCGGAAGACCGTAGGGCTGAAGCGAGGGGGAGACTTCCCCCTTCTTGAGTTTTTGTATAAAATATAAGTAGAGAGTGTAACTTTTTGGAGAAAGATGTGTTTGATAATATAGAAGAGAGTCAGGGCGAGGTTCAGGTTGCTATAAATGCCGGAAACCCAACTGACTTTAAGACGATTTATGACGCTTGCATGCAGATGCTCTTTAAAATATCATACAGAATTGTAAATGATGAAGAAGCGGCTGAAGATTTAGTACATGATTCGTTGATTAAAGCAAATGAAAAATGCCTTGTTTTTCCTTCTTTGAATGACTGCAAATACTGGCTCATTCGTGTTGTGAAAAATGCTTCCCTTAATTATGTAAAACGTAAGGACAGGGAACGCAAGGCTTATGAAAAAGTACTTTACGAAGACCACCGTAAATCGGAATCTGGTGAAATTGATTTACTTAAAGCTGATGCTATGAAAAAAGCTAAGGAGGCCCTGAACAAGCTTCCTAAGAATCTGAGGGAAGTTCTTATTCTCAAGGAATATGGCGACTTGAACTACAAGGAAATTGGTAAGGTTCTTGGTATTACAGAAGGTAACGTAAAGGTTAGAGTTTTTAGAGCAAGAGAACAATTACTTAAATTGTTAGGAGAAGACGATGTCTACCTGTCCAACTAAAGAGATTCACTCTCTGTATTTAGATAATGAACTTCCTCAGAATCACAAAGAAGAGTACGAGGCTCACATTGCTTCTTGTGAAAAATGCCGCGCCGAGCTTGAAAAACTTCGTGCCGTACGTGATGTATTTAAGGGCGATGCCGATTCCATTTCTCCAGACAAGAAATTTATGGATGAAAGCTATGAGCGTCTTATGCTTAAGATGAAATATGCTAAGCACGCTGGACATACACACTATTCAAAAGTAAATGTTCGTTCATGGAAAATTATTGTTCCTGCTGCAGCCGCTGTGGCAATTCTTGCTCTTGCCATTCCTCTTAAGCTTGCAACTGGACGTGCCGGTGTAAAAACAATGTCTGCTACTTCAAGCATTTATTCTCAGGTACCTTCTCAGGTTACTGAACATCTTTCGAGTGTTTCTTTTGGAGCAGAAAGTGCATTTGGTGCAGACAAAGCCTTTGGCCTTACTCAGGATTCTTTAGTTACTAATGTAAGCAACAAAAACGGTGCTGCTTCAAAGCTTATAAAAGATGTTGAAGTTTTCAGACCAAATTTTGATGCTGAGCAAAAAACAATTTCTATAAGGATTACAATTCCTGGAAATGATGATGTTCCTGTTACAACAGAAATTGAAGTTCCGCTGGATGTAACTGGTCAAGAATAGTGGAATATTCTGGAAAATTCAGTTATTTATTCAGAAAATATACTCAGGTAAGGGTCGCCTGCTTTTTAGTAGTGGCGGCCATTGCTGTTTCTATATTCCTTATTGTAGGCATGCATAATAAGCCTGTACCGGAGATTGAAGCAATTGTGCCTCCTGTAGGTTCTCCTGGCGATGTTATTGTAATCAAAGGTAAAAACTTTGGCGAAACCCGTGATATGAGTTATGTTGAGTTTGCAGGCTCTAAGCTTACAGCAAGCTCTTATATTTCATGGAACAATGACACTATAAAGCTTGTACTTCCTTCAAACATTCAGGATGGTCTTGTTGTTGTTGGTGTAAACAATCAGCGTTCTAAGCCGGCTCTTTTTGCAAATGAAGTTGATATTCCTGTTCCTGTTACTCAGTCGTTCCAGACAACAAAACCTGTTATTTCTTCGTTGTCTTCTTCTAAGCTTGGGGTAGGATCTCTGCTTACAATTTACGGAAACAATTTTGGAACTTCGCGTGGTCAGTCTAAGGTTTGCTTTACCTGTGATTATGACGAGGCTGTTTCTGATGCGTCGTTCCTTACAAATGCAATCTTAACTTCTAATACAGTTTGCGCTTCTGATTTTGATGAAGACTATGAGTATTGGACAAATAATGAAATAAGGGTTCGTGTTCCAGACGGTGCTTACACTGGCGTTGTTTTTGTTGATACCGGCCGTGAAAAATCTGATACTGTTGAGTTTACTGTAACTGCTTCTGCAGGTACAAAGGGCTACAACGGAAAGAAAATCTATCTTGTACAATATTCTGCAGACGTTTCTGATGTTATGACAACAGATGTTTCTACAATCACGCTGCGTTGTCCTGTTCCGGTAACTTCTCCATGGCAGCCTGCACTTGAGTTTACAGAAATAATGCCTGTGCCTGTTTTGCAGAACTATCAGAATTGTATAATTCATCAGATTACCAAAAATAGAAATAATTCTCCTAAGAGTGTGTTCCGCCAGACCTTTGCTGTTTCTGTTTGCGAAATTAATACAGATGTTAAGGTTTCTGGAGTAGGGGCATACAAAAATATGAATCAGACCTTGTACGAAAAATATACAAAGGCTGATGAAGTTGTTGTAAGCGATGCAAATGAGATTGTTGCGCTTGCTGCAGAAATCACGGGTAAAGAAACTAATGCTTATAAAAAAGCTCAGATGATTTACAACTACATGCTCGATAAATATTCGGTTCTTGAGAAGGTTCGCAATAATGATGCAAATCCGCTTGAGCTGTTAAAATCTTCAGAGGGCGATGCTTACGATTATGCTGTAATTTTTGCTTCTCTTGCCAGGGCTGCCGGCATTCCTGCATTAATTGATTCTGGTATTTTGATTGGTCAGGATCTTACAACTCAAGCTCACTGGTGGAATGAAATTTATCTTGCAGGCTTTGGCTGGTTCCCTGTTGACGTGGCTCTTGGCGATTATCTTGATTACAAGCGATGGCCTGACCCTGATAATATGGAATCAGCCCTTTATTATTTTGGAAATCTTGATTCGCATCATATTGTTTTTTCACGCGGATTTAACGAGATTAAACCTTTTGCGCAAGACAATAAAACTGTAAAATATCCTAAGAGCTTTGCTTTGCAGAGTATCTGGGAAGAAGCAAGCTCTAATACTGCAAAATACAGCTCTTATTGGAGCGTGCCAAGCATAAAAGGTGTATATTAGGAGGATTTATATGACTAAAGTTTTAAGTGTTGGTGGTTCAATTATTGTTCCAGAAAAACCAGATACAGAGTTTTTGACAGCCTTTGTAAAAATGTGTACAGCATGGCTCGACGAAGATAAATCACGCCGTTTAATTCTTGTTGCTGGTGGTGGCGCTCCTGCACGTGTTTATCAGAATGCTTATAAGGATGTTGCTGCTGGTACAGGCCTTGCTGCTCAGAACGATGCTGCAGACTGGATTGGAATTATGGCAACACGCATTAATGCTCAGCTTGTAAAAGCAAGCTTTGGTGAATATTGCAAGAACGATGTTGTTTATAATCCTACTCTTGATGATTTGAAATTTGACGGTCAGGTGCTTGTTGCTGCCGGCTGGAAACCAGGATTTTCTACAGACACAGATGCTGTTTATCTTGGCGAAAAATTTGATGCAAAAACAATCGTAAACCTTTCAAATATCGAAAAGGTATATACAGACGATCCTAGAAAAAATCCGGATGCTAAGCCTCTTGATACAATCAGCTGGGCCGATTTCCGCAAGATGGTAGGTGATGAATGGACACCTGGAAAGAACTGTCCTTTTGATCCTATTGCTTCTAAAAAGGCAAGTGAGCTTGGAATGAAGGTTATCTGCGCCGGCGGAAAGAATATTCCTAATATTAAGGCAATCCTAGAAGACAAGGAATATATTGGAACCACTATAGGCTGATTCTTCCAGTCTGTCTAAAAGCTTTTCAAGCTTGCAGGCGTATTCCGGGTCTGCTGCCCAGAAACGAGCCATGTCGCCCATTGTAACAGCGAACTTTGTTTTGTGTACCCAGTTATAGCGAGGGTCAATTAGTTCGTTGTTCAGGGGAACATCTTCTGTGGTGGCGTAGGCCTGCAGGTGCTGAATGTGCGCACGTACTCCAAGCTGTTCTGTTTCAAAAATACATCCCGGCTGATCTTTATTTATGGCGCCAAGTCCGCAATAGTTATGCCATTCCGGCTGTACCAGGCCACCAAATCGTAAAAATCCTGTTTCAAGACACATTTGAATAAATGCAATATCAGAGTTGATGTTTTCTGCAGCGGCTTCATCTATATAATACTGTGCAAACTGTAAAATATGTGAAGGTTCAATATCCTGATTATTCTGAAGAAAAAATGCAGCAAGCTCTCTGGCTGTAAGAATGCCTTGTGCAGTGAGCTTTCTTGAAATTATAACCGGTTCTTTTATTTCCTGTTTTTGTGGAACTGTTTTACAGGCTGCCAGAAGGCAAACAAATACTATTAATAATGTAACAAATGACGATTTTGTTGTTTTCATATATATAAAATCGGAAAAAATGCAGAAAAGTGAAAAAAAAGTAAGTTTTTTTGCGTTTTTTTTGTAAGAAGTCCACTTTTTTAGGCATATTATATATGTGAATAATAAACCTGATGTAAGAGAAAAAGCCCTTAAATTTGGACTGGGGTTTCCGTTAGACTACGAGCTTGTAATGCTTATTCTTGGAACGGGAAACAGTCAGATGTCTGTTGAAACTATGTCAAAGAAAATTGTCGAAGCGCTTGATTCGTGCAACAGTCATGACACGGTGGAACGGCTTCTAAAAATGAAGGGCATTGGACAAAGCAAGGCTCTTGCTGTTGCGGCGGCAATTGAGCTTGGTAAACGGCGTACCTGCCATTTAGGAGCGCATATAAGCTCTCCTAATGATGTAATTCCCTTTGTTAATCATTATGCAATGAGCAGCAAAGAGCATTTCCTGGCAGTTACTCTAAACGGCGGACATAATATAATTCAGATTCATGTTGTTTCTATAGGAACTACAAACAGTACTGTGGTGCATCCTCGTGATGTTTTTTACGAGGCTATTAAAGAAAATGCATCGGCTGTAATTGTCTGTCATAATCATCCTTCGGGGGAGGTTGAGCCTTCGGAAGAAGATGTTGACTGTACAAAAAAACTGCTTGAAGCTTCTAAAATTATAGGAATTCCAATTCTGGATCATATTATTATTGCCTGCAACGGTTATTTCAGTTTTATGGAAAGTGACTTGCTCAAGAAGTTAGCGTAGGGTAGAATGGAAGTATGAAGATTAGAAAGATTATTTCGGCTGTTTTTATGTTTTTCTTTGTGGTTTGTGCAGTTTCTGCATATTCTAGTGCAAATGATTATGGCAGTTTGCGCAGTCCTGATGTAACAAAAAGACGTGAAGACGACAAGCTGGGGGTTATAATCAGGGCAAATGTAGAAGCCGAAGTTTATATCAACGGACAATACAGTGGAAAAACTCCATTCTCTTCTCTTGATTTTGGTCCTGGTTATTATAATCTTGAACTTCGTAAAAACGGATATGATACAATTAAATGTAGAATCAATCTTAGAAACAGATATACAAGCGTTTATGAATTTGTGCTTGAAGAAGTAAAAGGCTTTATTAATGTAAAGAATGCTCCTTCTGGAAGTTCAATTTATATAGACGGCTCAAGATATACTTCTTTCCTTGTAGAAGTAAAGCCTGGCAATCACACGGTAAAGGTTCGCAAATTTGGTTATGAAGATTTTAGCGAATATGTTTCGGTTGCAAATCATGAAACTGCTTCGGTGTATGTTCGACTTCAAACTGCACCTTTTAAAATCACTAATTTTAGAGTTTCAAAGACTACAATAAATCCTGACTATACTTCGGGAATTGGAAAATCAACATTTTCTTTCTCTGTTACAAACGATGGTTCTGCCACAATTACTGTTCTTGACAGATATGGAAACGAAGTATGGGATCACAGATTTGCAAGCTTCTCTACATGGGATCAGAGTGTTACCTGGAATGGAACAACAAATTATGGAGAAAAGCTTCCGGACGGCCAGTATTCGGTATGTCTCACAAGTGATAACTTTGAAGATAAGTGCTCAATCAAAATCGACCGCAGTATAATTTATCCTCTTTCAAGCTATACACCTTCTGGCAGTGGAATTGGAAGTATTCCTTGTGCCTTTGGAGACGGAGTTAACTATACCAAGCTTTTTGTTGACTTTGGTACTTCAATGAATATTGCAGAAAATCATTTTGAAACAAGCAGCTTCCCTGTTACTGTTGGTATGATTGTTGACTTTGCAAAATCCTTTGAGCTTACAGGCTCTGTTGGAACCTTTATAACAAGTAAGGAGCAGAAAAATCCTATTGATGCTTCGGTAAGCTTTAAGAAGAATTTCTCTCTCATTCTTGATTCTAATATGAAGTTTAATATTGCGGGGCTTGTAGATTACAGCTTCTGTTCTGTAAATAATTTTGGTGGAATTGGTTCAAATGTTGGTAATGGTCTTGGAATTGGCCTTGCTGCCGGCTTTGAAACAAAAACACTTTATGTTGGTGTAACAGGAGATTATTCTTTTGCCGGAACAAAAATAAAATCTGAAGAGTACGCAAATGACCCTGATACTGATGTTTTGAAATACGGAGTTGTTGCTACTATGCTTCCATGGCGTAACCTTAAAACAGGTGCATGGGTTGCCTGCTATAACAATAGAGTTCTTGAGGCAGGTGGACAGGTTATTGCAATGCCAGGTTCAGGTGCCTTCTGCTGTGATGTAAGGGCAAGTGTTGTTACTGATCTTGGAGCTGCAGATAAAAATCTGAATATAAATGCAATGTTTGGGTTGTCATATCTGTTCTAATTTATTAAATTTATAGGTATGAAACTTTATTCAAGAGGCCAGGTGGCCAGACGCATTTCTTATGGCGTTATTGTCGCATTTATATTAACTGCCGTTATTTTCTTTAACCTTGGAAAAAAACAGGCACAAAAAAATAATTCTGTTGAAAAATCCTCCGAAGAGCTTGCTCAGAATGTTCTTTATGAAGATTCGGAAATTGCAGTAAGTGAACCTATGGCGGTTACTGTTCCTGCAGATACAAGCGTTCCTGTTGCTAATGGGCAGGTTGCTTACACTCAGGATGAAACAGAAAATATCAACGTTTACCGCAATTACAATGAAGCGGTTGTAAACATCAATACAAAGGTAACCTCGTACGACTGGTTCTGGGATCCTTATGTTACAGATGGTGGCAGCGGAAGTGGTTCTATAATCGATAAGCGCGGATACATTCTTACAAATGTTCACGTAATTTCCGGGGCAACAAAAATTTATGTTTCGCTTTATGATGGAAGTCAGTATGAAGCAACTGTTGTTGGTACCGATATTGACAGCGACCTTGCTGTAATTAAGTTTGACCCGCCGGAGGGAATTACTCTTAAAACAATTTCTTTTGGAGATTCAACAAAGCTTCTTGTAGGTCAGAAGGTTATTGCAATTGGAAATCCTTTTGGTATGGAACGTACAATGACTACAGGAATTGTTTCTGGACTTGGTCGACCTATTCAAAACTCAAACAATCGAATTATCCGAAATATGATTCAGACAGATGCCGCAATTAATCCAGGAAACTCTGGTGGACCTTTGCTTGATACAAACGGACGTATGGTTGGAATTAACACAATGATTATGTCTTCTTCGGGAAGCTCTTCTGGTGTTGGATTTGCAGTTCCAAGCGAGATTGCAGTTCGTGTTGTAAATGATCTTTTGAAATATGGAAAGGTTCAGCGTGGTGTAATTGATGCAACTATTGTTCAGCTTACAAACAGAATTGCACAGTATGCAGGTCTTGATATTGCAACAGGCATGCTCGTTTCCGAAGTAGAAGAGGGTAGTAATGCAGAGAGTGCAGGCCTTAAAGGCGGAACAAAAGCTGTTTATTACGGAAGCCGAAATACAATCCTTTATCTTGGCGGAGACGTAATTACAAAGATTGACGGAATAAACATAACTTCTCTTGCCGAATATTATTCTGCGCTTGAAAGCAAAAAGCCTGGCGATGTTGTGAATGTTGTTGTACGTCGTAATAAAAAAGATGTTACCTTGAAAATAACCTTGTCGGAATAAATATGCGCGAGTTTAAAGTAGTTTCACCATTTGAACCAAGCGGAGACCAGGGACAGGCAATTGAAAAGCTTAGCCAGGGTTTCCTGCGCGGAGATAAGTTTCAGACTCTCAAAGGCGTAACTGGTTCTGGTAAAACCTTTACAATGGCAAAAATCATTGAGCGTGTGCAGAGACCGACTCTTATAATTTCACATAACAAAACCTTGAGCGCTCAGCTTTACCGCGAGTTCAAATCTTTCTTTCCTGAAAATGCGGTTGAATATTTTGTTTCTTATTATGACTATTACCAGCCGGAAGCCTACGTTGCCGCCCGTGATCTTTATATAGAAAAAGACTGCGATATAAACCGCGAGATTGACCAGCTTCGTCTTAAAGCAACCTACAGCCTTATGGAACGACGCGATGTAATTGTTGTTGCAACCGTTTCATGTATTTATGGTCTAGGTATGCCTGATGTTTATAAAGGCATGCGTGTGCATGTAGAAGTTGGGCAACAGCTTGACGTTAAAAAGTTTGCGGCTCAGCTTGCACAGCTTCAGTACAATCGTAACGACGATATTCTTGAACGCGGTAACTTTCGCATAAAGGGTGATGTAATAGAAGTATTCCCGCCTTACATGGAAACAGATGAAGGCTACAGAATTGAACTTGACTGGGAAGAGGTTGTGCGCATAAGACGTATAAATGTTTTAGACCATAGCGTTACTGGCGAGATTGATGAAACTGTGTTCTATCCTGCAAAGCACTTTGTTGCAAGCCGCGAACAGCTTTTGAGCGCCACAGACCGCATTCAAGCCGAAATGGAAGAGCGTGTAGAAGAACTGCGTGCGGCCGGTAAAATGATAGAAGCAGAGCGCCTTAAAACCCGTACAACTTATGATATTGAAATGCTCAAAGAAATGGGAACGTGTCCCGGTATAGAAAATTATTCAGGGCCAATTAGTGGGCGTGCAAGAGGGGAGCCTCCTGCAACCTTGCTTCATTATTTTCCTGATGATTTTTTGTGCATGATTGATGAAGCGCATGTTACAGTTCCTCAGGTTGGAGCTATGTACGAAGGAGATCGCAGCCGTAAGCAGAATCTTATTGATTTTGGTTTCCGTTTGCCTAGTGCCTTTGATAATCGTCCGCTTAAAAAAGCAGAGTTCGACGCCAAGATGAATCAGATTATTTATGTAACTGCAACGCCTCGCCCGGAAGAAGTAAAGCAGAGTACACAGGTTGTGGAACAGCTTATACGACCTACAGGACTTCTGGATCCTATTGTAGAAATCCGCCCGAGTGAAGGTCAGATGGAAGACATTTACAAAGAAGTACGCGAACGAATTGACCGTAAAGAACGAAGCCTGATTTTGACTTTGACCAAAAAAATGGCCGAGGATTTGACAGACTATCTTACAGGTTTGAGCCTTAAGGTAAAATATATTCACTCCGAGATTGACACTTTTGAACGTGTGGAAATTTTGAAGAGTCTGCGTTCCGGCGAAATTGACGTGCTCATAGGAATTAACCTTTTGCGCGAAGGAATTGACCTGCCGGAGGTTTCGTTTATTGCAATTCTGGATGCAGATAAAATTGGATTTTTGCGAAGTGAAACTTCCCTTATTCAGATAATTGGTCGTGCGGCACGTAATGCAGAAGGAAAGGTTGTAATGTATGCAGACCATATGAGCCCTGCAATGGAAGCTGCCGTTCGCGAAACTAAGCATCGCCGTGAAGTGCAGGAGGCCTACAACAAAGAACATGGCATTACCCCAACTACAATCAAAAAAGCAGTAGAAGATATTCTTGTTCACGAAAAACAGGATGCTCAGGAAGACACCGCAATGGACTTAGAGGTTCTGAAGCAGGGAGTTAATCTGTTCCGTGCAGCAGACCGCAAAAAGCTTATAAAACGACTTACGCAGGAAATGTCTGCCTGTGCAGAAAGAATGGAATACGAACAGGCCGCCGTTTACCGTGACCAGATTAGAGAAATTGAAGCACAATTCGGAAAATAAAAACGTGGATTGCTTCGCTACGCTCGCAATGACGTGTTACTCAAAACTTCCAATAATCTTATTTTTTCCAGATCCCTTTGCCTGGTAAAGATTCTGGTCTGCCCTGCTTATAAGCACGTGCAGATCTTTAGCGTTACTTACATAGCCTCTTGTATAGCCGCCGCTAAAATGGAAATTGCCTGTTAATTCTTTTTTGCAGGCCTGGAGTTTATTCAGGAAGTCTTCCTCTGAAATTTCTGGCAGAACAAGAAGGTACTCATCGCCGCCATAACGGTAGCAGTGTTTTCTGCCAAAATTATTTTGTAAAATAGAGGCGTACTGTTTAAGAACCTCATCTCCAAACTGGTGGCCTTTTGTATCATTAAAGGTCTTAAAGTCATCAAGGTCAGTAACCATTATGATGAAGTTTGAATTAAGGTTTGGATTTTTAGGGTTTTCAAAATCCATATTAAGAGCGTTGCGGTTTTTAAGTCCTGTTAAGAAGTCATAGCGCGAAGCATTTCTAAGCTTGTCTGCAAGCTCTCGGTTAACAACATTGTTTTCGGCAACTTTAAGATACTGCTGGTAGCGCACAACATTTACAAGAATAAAGAAAATCATAATTACAGGGTAATTAATCTTTGTTGCACTTGAAACACCTGCTGTAGCTGCCATCAGATAATAGAAAGTTGAAAAAGGAACTACAATGAGAATAATTGCCAGGTAAGGCTTTATCATAAAAAGGCACGAAACAAACAGTTCTATTGTAATAAAAACAAGAATCTGTTCATGCTTTATATAGTCATTTATAGAGATAAAGTGTGCAAAAACCAGCAGCGCAAATACAAAGAATAAAACGCTTGCATCAAGCTTCAGGCGCGAAAACGGTTTGCCTGTTCGTTTGTGATAAACCGCATAAATAAAAAGCTGTGCCGCAGAAAGAAAAAGGAAGACATAAAGAGACCTATGGTAAAGCAACCATCTGAAAGCATCCTGCTCGTTACTGAAGGTGTGGAAAAAAGTCATTATAAATGCAAATACTTCAACGAGCATAACAAGGAAAGAGCCGGGCACAGCAATGCTAAGATTCGCACTGTCCAGAAAATATTGTACTTCCGGATGCATTTTTTCGAGTCCCAAAAATTTCTTTATAGATTTCAGAAACATGTACTCTCCTATAAACCAATTAAAATTTACTCTACAATTTGACAGGTGTCAATAAGAAACTTTTCTTATTGATACAGTGTAGTTGAGGTCTTAAGTCATTGACTTTTTCTTGATTTTCCTATATATTTTCTAAACTATTATCTTTGGGAATTTGTTTTAATATAAGGAAGGATACGAAAATGTCTAGATGTTGTGATATTTGTGGAAAAGGCGTAATGTCTGGTAACAAGGTTAGTAAATCTTACAATCATACACGCAGAACATGGAGACCAAATCTTCTTAAGATTAAGGCTCAGTTCGGTGGTACAACAAGAACTATTAATATCTGTACAAAGTGCCTTAAAGCTGGTTTTGTAGACAAGAAAGTTAGAGTTCCAAAGGCAGAAGCTGCAGCTCAGAACTAAGTGTTTGCAAAATTTTGTTGAAAAGTCGCTCTTTGGGGCGGCTTTTTTTTTTTTTGAGATTCCCGGCTCAAGCCCGAGAATGACATGGGGGTTTTATGAAACTATTATTACTTGGTACTGGCACAAGTCACGGGGTTCCTGTTATTGGCTGTGATTGTGCTGTTTGTAATTCTACAGACAAAAAAGATAAGCGTTTCAGGGCCTCTGCACTTTTTACTACAGCTGCCGGAACTAATATTTTAATTGATGTGGGCCCGGACTTTAGAATGCAGGCCCTTGAACATAAAATCAACAAACTTGATATGGTGCTGCTTACACACAGTCATGCCGATCACCTGCACGGACTTGATGATCTTAGAATTTTCAGCTGTGACATGTGGAAAAAACCGGAAAATCCTGCGGCCCTAAAGCAGTTTAATGCACCTCCTATTCCTATTTATACAAATGAATCAACTATCCGCGATCTTACTTACCGCTTTGCATATTTTTTTGTTCCTGTAAAAGAGGGTGGCGGACATGCACGCGTGGAACTTAAGGAGGCCTCAAAACCTTTTGTTGTTGATGAAGTAACAATCACTCCTATTCCTATGATGCACGGGCATTTACCAACTGTGGGCTGGCTTTTTACTCGCACAGAACCTGATGGTACAAAAAAATCAATTGCATATCTTACAGACTGTAATTTTATTAGCGACGACTCTTTTGAACTTTTGCAAAAATCTGCCGGTATTGGTTTTGGAGGAGTACTCGAAGAGCTTGTTATAGACGGACTTAGAATTAAGCCTCACAGCACTCATTTTAGTATTCTTGAAGCAATGCAGGCTGCAGACCGAATTGGTGTAAATAATATGTGGGTAACTCATCTTACTCATAATGCAAGTCATAAAGAATACTGCGATTATATGAAGGAGCAAAAGACAGAGCTTCCTGGTATAAAAGGTTCTGCAGAGCCTGCGTGGGATGGGCTTGAACTTGTTGTGTAAATTATTGATTTTTTTTGCACAAAAACAGAAATTTATAGTAAATTTGATATGATGGATATAGAAAACCCTGCTGTTATAGAAGATTTTTTTCTCTCTTTTCATGACATTTTTACCATAGACGAATTTTGTCATATGATGAAAACTCAAGGGTTAAAGCTTTCTCATGATACTGCTCAGTCAATTCTTGATTCTTCAGACATGGTTTTTTCTCTTGTAAATGAAGAGTATATTACAAGGGCAGGTGTTTTTATTGGCAGATGGTTCAGCTTTATGCCTTCGGCAGAGGAAATCCAAAAGGGCTATTTTATTCTTGGCCATCGCTGTATGCCGTTTATAAATCCAGATATTTCGCCGGATAACATTGTTGTTTCAAACGGAAAGATTCTTATTAATCCAAAGGCTGTTACTTTTTCTATGAATCTTGCGCTTGACACCTTTGCTCTTTTTGGCGAAGGCTATGTTCTTCCATATATATTCAACGACCATTCAAATAAAAAAATCCCTCTTTCATCTGTTCAGTATGGAATGCCAAATGAAATTGAGCTCACAGCATGGCCACTTTCAAAAATCACCGGTGGAAAAGCAATAAAATATGGCGACAGAATTCTTGGTCGTGTTGTTGACTGGGCTGCTGATATTGTTGAGCTTATGGTGCTTCCTGCAAATGCTTCGGATGAACTTACTGCTGATGATCTTGAGCGCGAAGAGTGGTATCAGAATTTTGAAAAAGGCCTCATAGACAGCTTTGAAACAAGCGGACCTGTTGCTTCTATTGAACAGCAGCTGGCATTTTTGTTCCTTGAAAATCAGCAGGAGCTTTGTATAAAGAATTGCGGTAGTGCAGAGGAATTCCTTAAACATACAAAGAAAATCGGTTTTTCGCCTTATGGTGTAGAATCACGTATCTGGTATGCAAACAAGCCTGTTCCATATATTGGAAACTGGAATAAAAACGCTTCAACAGAATCTCTGTTTACAAACATGACAATGATTTTTTCTCCGCAGATAATTGATTCCTATATAAAAAATCTGCTTTTTGAACAGCGCGAACACAATTCTAAAAAAACAATAGCTGAACTTATTACCGATATTTTTCCTCCAACATTAAAGATGACTACACAAGAACATAAGCTTGTATTATTGAACATAGAAAAACGAAGTGATATACTAAATAAGGTGTATAATCAGTTTGTTGATTATAAGCTTGCACCCGTTAGGAAAAGGATTCTTGACTTGTTTTCGCAGGTCAGTTATCTGTTGTGTGCCATCGGTTGTTCGGGCTTGAGTCTGCAGGATTTTCCTCAGCAGGAGCTCGTAATTCTTGTTCAGTTGTTCAGTCATGTTGCAAGAATTGTAGAAGAGATGGAAAACGATTACTTAAAGGATATTTTCCCAATGGATGATGTTGTGCTTTCGCTCGACGGAATGGAAGAAACCTTTGATGAAATTGGTGAAATTCTTAAGAGTTCCCTCGACGCAATCACGTATAATAGTATTAAAATAGTTCATTGACGGACATAGGGTACGCCCGATTGTTTGTTATATAAAATGGAGTTTAAAAATGGAAACAAGTTTGAATGGTGGAGCAGATTTACCGGTCTTAATCCATCGCGGTGGGGTGTTTTTTGATGTTGAGGGGACTACTCCTCAAGAAATTTACAAAAATATCAGCGAAAAAATCGAAAAGCCTGAGGGTGTTACAAGCGATTTAATTTATAATGCATTATGTGCACGTGAACAGGTTTTAAGTACTGCTGTAGGAAACGGAATTGCGCTTCCTCATGCAAGAGCATCTATAATAAAAAGCGACGAAAATCAAAAGATCTGCGTTGTTTATCTTAAAAAACCAATTGACATGCAGGCTCCTGATGAGCGCGAAGTATTTGTAATGTTTGTATTGCTTACTTCTAATTCTCAGGTTCATCTTAAGGTTCTTACAGAACTTGCAGGACTTTTTAGAAATCTTCGTTTTAGAAAGGCTTTGGAAGCACATGCCGGTGAAGCTGAGCT
This sequence comes from Treponema sp., assembly GCA_045224915.1. Classification (GTDB taxonomy): domain Bacteria; phylum Spirochaetota; class Spirochaetia; order Treponematales; family Treponemataceae; genus Treponema_D. Next base: position 8,132 of record JBGVAV010000010.1, on the reverse strand, counting down.
TTTGAGCCTTATTCGTGAGTTAGATAAATAATAATAAATTAGGAGAATAATTTATGGACAAAAAAGGTGTTGAGGCAGTTGCACTTTCTATCCGCAGCTTGTCAATGGACGCAATTCAGAAGGCAAATTCTGGTCACCCAGGCCTTCCACTTGGTGCTGCAGAAGCTGCTGCAGTTTTGTACGGTGAAGTAATGAAGCACAATCCTGCTAATTCAAAATGGGCAGACAGAGACCGTTTTGTACTTTCTGCAGGTCATGGTTCAATGCTTCTTTACAGTATCCTCCACTTGGCAGGTTACAAAGTTAGCATGGATGATATTAAGAACTTCCGCCAGGTTGGTTCTAAATGTCCAGGTCACCCTGAATATGGTGATACAGACGGTGTTGAATGTACTGGTGGTCCACTTGGACAGGGCGTTTCAATGGCTGTAGGTATGGCTATTGCAGAACAGATGCTCGCTGCAAAGTTCAACACAAAAAATCATAAGATTGTTGACCATTATACATATTCTTTAGTTGGAGAAGGATGTCTTCAGGAAGGTGTTGCTTCTGAAGCTTGTTCTCTTGCCGGAAATCTTAAGCTTGGTAAATTGATTGTATTCTACGATCAGAACAAGATTTCTATTGACGGTAATACAGACATTACATTTACAGATAATGTTGCTGCACGCTACAAGGCATACGGCTGGCAGGTTCTTAAGGGAAGCATGTACGATGTAGAAGGCATTGTAGAGCTTGTTAAAGAAGCTAAGAAGTGCAAGGACCAGCCAACACTCATTATGCTCAAGTCTATAATTGGTAAGGGTGCTCCAAAGCAGGGAACTGCTGATGTTCACGGTGCTCCACTTGGTGCAGAAGGAATTATTGCTGCTAAGAAAAAGCTTGGACTTCCTGTAGATAAAGACTTCTACGTTGTTCCAGAAGCTTACAAATATTTTGAAAAGAAGAAGGCTGCATTTGCTAAGGCAGAAGCAGACTGGAATGCTGATTTTGCTGCATGGGCAAAAGAAAATCCTGAACTCAAGAAGCTCTGGGATGCTTACCATTCAGATGCAGTTACAGATGCCAGCGTAAAGGATGTTGCTTACAAAGTAGGCGATGCTTGTGCTACACGCGATGCGTCTGGAAAAGCTTTGAACGTAATTGCTGCACGCTATGCTAACCTTGTTGGTGGTTCTGCAGACCTTATGGGACCAAACAAGACTGCATTCAAGGCAACAGATAATGGAACATTCAGCCCTGCTAACCGCGCTGGTCGTACAATTGAATACGGTATCCGCGAGTTTGCAATGTCTGCAGTTTGTGCAGGTATTTCTTTGCATGGTGGTCTCCGCCCATTCTGTGCTACATTCCTTGTATTTGCTGATTACCTCCGTCCATCACTCCGCGTTGTTTCTTTGATGAAACAGCCTGTAATCTACGTATTCACACACGATTCAATTTACGTAGGTGAAGACGGACCAACTCACCAGCCAATTGAAACAATGACTTCTTTGCGTGCAATTCCTGGTGTTCAGGCTTTGCGCCCAGGTGATCCTGAAGAATCTATGGAAGCATGGAAAATTGCTTATGCTTCTAAAGATCATCCTGTATGTATGGCATTCACACGCCAGGCACTTGCTGTTTATGCAAAGGATGACAAGAACTGGAAGAAGAGCATGGCTTCTAACGGTGCTTACATTGTTAAGACTGGCGATGCTAATCCTGATATTACAATTCTTGCAAGCGGTTCAGAAGTTAATATGGCTCTTAAAGCTGCCGAAATGGTTGCTGACAAGAAGATCCGCGTTGTTTCTGTTCCAGATCTTAAGAAGTTCGAAAATCTTCCTAAGGCTAAGCAGGAAGCTATCATTGGACCTGCAAAGCGCATCGTTTGTACCGAAGCCGGTATTTCTATGGAATGGCTCCAGTTCACTTCAAAAGAAAACTGCTTCTGTATCGACACATTCGGAACTTCTGGTCCTGCAAACAAGGTAGCAGAATACATGGGCTTTACAGCAGATAAATTAGCTAAATTGTTGAAGAAATAAACTAAGATATACGTGCAAAATTAGCACAAAAGTGTAAATCTTTAACTAAAAGGCATCCATTTTATGATGGATGTCTTTTTTTTTATGCATTTTAGTATAAAATGAGACTATCTTATAAAAAAGATGCGATTTGAGGTGTTTTTTTCCTACAGTCTGGTCTTACACTGAAGTCATAAAAGTTAAGGAGGATTAAAAATGTTTAAACCAATCAAAAAAACATTTTTGCTGGTCGCTGGCATCGCTGTGCTAGCCCTGTCGTTGGTTTCCTGTGGACCTAAACCTGATGAAGGTCTTGTGGAAAAAGAGGTAACTCAAGCTGCTTTTGATGATTATGATTCAAGCAAAATTATAAACAATTATGCTTATGTAACCTATCCATTAAATGAATTTGCTGGAAAAAAAGTAACAATTGATTTTTCATGTGATATGAAAGTTATTAATACTGGTTCAGCTACATCTAACATTCAATGGCAAATAAATGATGGAAGTACATATCCTACTGTTGCATCAAAAGAATTTGCTCCTGCTGATGCAGACTGGGTAAAAGTTGCAGGAAAGATTGAAGGTGTTGAGATTAAATCAGGATATGTATTGTATCTTTCAACTTACCTATTGGAAACTGATAATCTTACAATTTCTGCAAAGAATATTAAGTATACTGTTACTTATGGAGAGGATAAAAATGCTCCAAAACCAAAAACATATCCAACAGATATTTTTACAGTAGGTGAAGAAGGTTCTTGTGGTATTACTCTTCGTGATACAAAAGAAGCCTTTACAATCTTTACAGATGGTTCTGCTGCTTCAAATATTAAAACAGAAGCCGATGGTTCTGTAAGCTGGGTTGCAACTGCTGCCGGAGGTGGCGGTGGTGGCGTTGCTTTCTATGTAAAATCTAGCAAAGAAGAAATCCAGCTTGCTAACTATGATTCTATTGATATTGAACTTGTATATAGCCCGATTACAGGTGCATGGAATCCTGAAGCTCAGAAACCTGGTTTCTGTATGAGAATTCTTCCTTGGGATTCAACAGGTATGTTCGGTGGTTATGAAGACCTTGAATACTTTGATGCTTCAGACGATTATGGAACTCTTACAAAAAATATCAAAATTACTGATGCTTTTGTAGAAAAAGTTAAAGCAAGTGCAGGTGAAGATTCTGTATTAGGTTTTGCAATTAAATTCAATGATTACAACAAGGGTCTTACAGATGGAGACCAGCTTAAGGTTCAGTTGAAGAGCGTTAAGTTTAATGCAAAAGCAAATGCTGCTGCCGACAAGGCTTATGATGATGGTTTAACAGATGCTCAGCGTGGTACTGTAGAAGAAATTAACTATCCTACAAGAGACTGGTCTATTGAAGCAGATAAAGTTACAGATGCAGACAAGTACAACAAGCATGGTTGGGTATATCTTCCTGCAGGTTATGATCCAAAGGACACAGCTACAAAGTATCCTGTATTCATCCTTCTCCATGGATTTGGACAGAATGAAAATACATGGGGTCTTTCTAACAAAGGTCGTGGTGGAAAGATTAAAGGTTATATGGATAAGGGAATGCTCAGCGGTAAAGTTGAAAAGTTCATTCTTGTTTGTGTAACTGGTGTTGCAGATAAGTCTTGGGGTCCAAATGGTAGTGGATATAGCTTCACAGGTTATAACTACTTTGGCGGAGAACTTAGAAATGATCTTCTTCCATGGCTTAGAGCTAATTATAACATCAAAGATGGACGTGATAATGTAGCTATGGCAGGACTTTCTATGGGTGGTGGACAGACATTTACAATCGGTATTGCACAGTGTCTTGACCTCATCAGTAACTTTGCTGGATTCTCTGGAGCTTTGTTCGGATCTGCAGATGACTTTATGGCTGGTGTAGATGGAACTGCTGAATTCAAGAATCTTAAAATCCATAACCTCTACATGATTTGTGGTGATAAGGATACTACTGTAAACAAATTTAATGAAACAACTCAAACATATCCATTTGAAGACTATATAAAAGCTATAAAGGATTGGGATAGAATTGAGAACTTTGAATCTTATATATTCCCAGGCGGAACACATGACTTCCCTGTATGGTACTATGGATTTAATGACTTTATCCAAATGGTATTCCAGGAAGGCGTTCAGCTTTATGAATAATTCTTAGATTCCCCGATCAAGTCGGGGAATGACAAAGATCTTATCATTGGAATGACAAGGAAAGGCATTCATCTTGTGGTGAATGCCTTTTTTTATTCGGGGATGGTGGATTCGTAGGGGAGGACTTCGCAGTAATATGGAATCAGGTAATTGATACAGGTGTCATCGTATTTTGTGCCTTTATAAACTTCGGCAATTTCAACACGGATGTCTTCAATATCTTTAATGAATGAAATATTCACAGTTTGCGGATGTGGTGTATCAAGAACATCTAGTACTTTAGATACGCCTGATTTTACTCCGGTTACCTTGATTTTCTTTATCCTGTTATTCATTTTATACAAATGAGGTTTTTGGTAAGAGATATAACCGTTCATTATGAGAAGGTAGGGGTAGGCTATTTCATGCGGAACTCCGTTTTTAATTGTAAAACCTTCTCCTATACCGTCTCCTTTTACATTTTCGACCCAGGGGGTTTCTACTACATAGTCACAGAGGTTTTCTACTTTATACTCTTTAGTTGTCCCTCTTATTGTTTCTGTCAGATAGGAAGAACAGTCGTAATATTTTCTATAACTAGGTTCTGTAAAATGATAAGAAGGGTCTATGAATGGATAGGGCTTATCAAGACTTTCTGTAGATGCAAATAAAAGAATTTTATCTGCTGATGTCCTAAGTCTGGCAAACTCATTTGTTTCATCAACAATATGTTTTCCAGCTAGAATCAGTAAATTATTGCTGGTGGAAATATCTTTACTATGAAAATAATAATCAGCGTTAAATTCTTTAGGAAATTTTTCTGATAATTCAAAGAACAATAATCCGTCTTTATGAATCATTTTGTAGTCAAGATTTTTGTCTTCAAGATCAAATCTATAATCAAATTCAATTTTATCATCTGATATATAACAAATCTCAATTGTGCTTTCTACTTCAGGTAAATATTTGCCGTTTATTGAAAAATTTTGCGAATACATATTAGATGATAAAACAAATACAAATAATGCAATAAGTTTTTTCATTGAGAACAACCTCCTTGATTACTGTTGGAAGTAATAATTACTGTTATTGCTTCTGGTCTATCTACGTTTTCCATAAGGAATTCCATCATCTCGTCATGGTGTTCCTGTCCATCTTTACCAATTATACAACCAGCACTTTCTGGAGTCTCATTTGACAGATATGGAGAGTTTTGAGTTTTCTTTTGATTTGGATGGAAATATCTATCCAGAATATTAATTATAGCTCTTACTTGTGGAGATAAATTCTTATCTTTTGTAGCTAATGCCAAAACATTTTTGTATTTGGTTGATTCAAAAGTTCCATTTTCTTCTGCAGGAAAGTCTTTGTTAGTAGTTAAATAATACTTTCCATCCGGTGTAGTAGTATCTGTATCATTATCAAAATTTCCTTCAGAGCAATTCGCTCCAACCGCATCTACATACACTTTCTTATTTCCTGCGGCATCTTTTTTAATGATAACTCTTGTGCTGTCAAAATCATTTCCTAAGCCATCATCGGGGCGGTAGATGTAAACGGTTGTGTGACTTGCCGGGTCATCAGTGCTTTGCTGGTCGCCTTTGTATGAAAATAATCCGTTGATGTCTACAAAATTTACCGGGTCACCATTACAGTAAGCAAACCAGTTGAAGCCGTCGCGGATTGGGTCTTGGGTTGTGAAGCGGGCGGTTAGAGGGTTGAAGTCGCGGTAGCCGTAATTGTAGAGGCCGGAGGTTGGATCAAATTGCTTTCCTGTGTAGCCTAAATCTACTGCGGCGGTATTTGAATAGTTGCCTGAAATTGGGGTGCCAAAAATATCAAAGGTGCAGCTGCCGGTGCTGGTGCCGTATTGATCTGTTGTGGCTCTTACTGTGCCTAGAATATCAGTTGCAAGGTAGCCTGTGCCGTAGGTGTCGGTGGCTTGGGCTGCAAGTGTGTCGTTTATTGTTATGGTTGAGCGTTCGCCTTTGTAGCGGTTGGCGGATATTTTGTACGGGGTGTCATTAATGTAAGAATATCTGTTTGTATCCAAGTTGTTTTTGTCTTCTATATATCGGTATCTGTCCCCATTCGGAGTGCCTGAATTTTCGTATAACTGGCCCGAATATCCAAAGCGTGTGAATAACCCGTTAGCAAAAACCGTGCTTTCTTTTATTATATCAAAAGAGAATGCTTTGTATATAGTCCGAAGCGCTGTTTGGTCGGAATCCTGTACAAGGACTCTGCGGCCAAAAGAATCGTATGCGTATTGAGAATAGCTTATAGTTCCCTTTACATTATCTGTGGCTTTACAGAAAATCATTCTGTTTTGATAGTTATATTCATATTCAACTTTCTTTGCGGGGCTTTGCTCTAAAATTAAGTTTCCACGTTTATCATAAGAATATTGGACATAAGCTTTTCCCTTGCTTCCGCTCGATACAAGATGATTTTCGTTATCATAGCAATATTCAATTGAACCAAGTGCTGTTGTCCGTGTTTTTAGATTTCCATTTTTATCATAAGTAAAGCTTTCTTTTATAAGCACCTGATTTGTCTTTAATGAATAGGCGAGTGTGTAGCGCATTTGATTTAATAGATTTTCAAACATTCCTTTTTCTGTGGTAGAAAGAAAGCGGTTTGTTGATAGCCCTGGCGTCGTATCAAGACCATTTATTTGGGCGAGCTCTTTTATTTTTTCTTCGTGCTCCTGATTGTACGGATAATAAACAGAAGAAATACGTCCCTGTAAATCATATTCATAAAAACTGCAAAGCGCATTGTGATCAATTGTTGCAGAAAGTCGTCCGTCTGTCTGGTAAATATAACCTTGTGCCCATATAATTTGAGTTTGTCTGTCCTTCTGGATTTTTAGAATTGTTCTGCCGGCTTTATCGTAACAGGTTTGAAGATATGTGCCGTTTGAAAAATGTCTGCAGATTTCACGGCCGTTGCAATCATACTCAAGTTTAATATCTACACCAAGCATGTTGTCGTAAACGCGTAATACTTCGTTGTTTTTGCCGTAGGTATATTTTGTGTCTTTGTTAGATGAAACTAACCGAATAAGATTTCCTGCACTGTCATATGTGAATGTAATAATTTCGCCGGTGGTAATATCTTTTTGTTCAATGAGTCTGGCGCCTTTATCGTAAACGTACTGTGTCTTGCTAAAATCATTTTGGGCAAGGGTAATGTTCCCAAGCATATTATATTCATAATAGTTCTGCGAATTGTCGGCATAGCTTATTGTTTGTATGCCGTTTACAGTAGGATTTGTGCTTGAAGTTTTTGAACCGTCAAAGGCTGTTGTTTGCGAAATGGCTCCAAGTTTGTCGTAAGCATAAGTCTGATAATCTCCAAGCCTGTTTTGCTCTTTAATCATTCGTCCATAAGAATCAAACGTATAATGATAATCTGCGTTGTTGCCGTCTTTTACTGTCATTTCTTTATTGTTAGAACTAAAGCTAAAGCTTTGAACTAATTCGTTTCCAAAATAGTATTTTTTGATTATATTGGAATTATCATATTCAAAGCTTTCTGTTGTTGAGCCACGCTCATTTTGTTTAAGGAGTCTTCCGGCTTTGTCATAAACTGCAGAAAAAAGCTCGCCAAGACAATCGCAAACTTTTACAAGATTTTTATTACAGTCATATTCATAAGTAAACTTTTGATAGTCGGGCAGGGTGATTGTTTTGATTTTTTTAAGATTATTATAGGAGTAATGTGTTTTGTTTCCGTAAGGATCAGTCTGGCAAATCATGTTGTTGTCAAAATCATATTCAAAGGATGTTGTGTTTTTGTTTCCGTCTGTCTGGCTGATGTTGTTTCCAAAAGCATCATATTCATAAATAACAGGATAAAGTCCACCTTTTGTAACAGTTTTTTTGCGGCCGTTGTCAGAATAATCATAAGTAATATAAAACTCGCAGGTATTTATGTCGGCGGTGAGCCCTGTAATTTGTGCTTTGATGCGAT
>JBGVAV010000009.1:0-10701 GCA_045224915.1 Treponema sp. | reverse complement strand
TTCATGTCCTGAACCATTTTACAAGCTGAAGCTACATCATATTTCTTTGAAAGATCATACTTTGCAGCAGCTGCGTTATATTTCTTTCCATGTTTCATATTACTGCTCCACCTCTACGCCCATACTGCGTGCAGTACCGGCAATGATTTTCTTTGCTGCTTCGATATCGTTAGCATTGATATCTGGCATCTTTGTTTTTGCGATTTCTTCAAGATCTGCCTTAGACAACTTTGCAACCTTGTCGCGAAGAGGATTTCCAGAACCCTTTTCGATTTTGCAAGCTTTCTTAATAAGAACAGCTGCTGGAGGAGTCTTAAGAATGAATGTGTAAGTTTTATCCTGGTAAACTGTGATTACTACAGGAATGATGAGACCGCGTTCCATTGACTTTGTTCTGTCGTTGAATTCCTGAACAAATTTAGGTGCGGAAACTCCGTGAGGACCAAGTGCCGGACCAATTGGAGGAGCTGGTGTAGCCGCTCCTGCAGGACACTGCAACTTGATAATAGCCGAAACCTTTTTTGTAGCCATTTTCTTTCTCCCAATATTGGTGTGTAAGCGTCATATAGACTTACTTACTAACGAGATGCCTATGTCCAACGGACCTGCACCTCTCCCAAAAACAGGATTTATATGATTTGCATTTGGGGTGCAAATCCCTGATTTTGCCTTGTTAAAGAACTTACGCCTTTTCTACCTGAAGGAATGTAACTTCTACAGGTGTAGGGCGACCGAAAATCTGAACTTCTACGCTCAGCTTTTCCTTTTCGAGATTAATCTCTTTAATTGTACCTGTGAATGATGCAAATGCACCGTCATTGATCTTAACAACATCTCCGACATTGAAAGACTGACGAATAACAGGTTTTTCGCCTTTAATAACTCCAGATTTCTGAAGAAGATTTTTAGCTTCATCTGGAGTAATAGGGAATGGGCGGTTATTGCGGCTTACGTTTCCTACAAAGCCTGTAACACCCTGAATTTTATAAAGTTTAGCACAGGTATCTTTCCAACCGATTTCTGGCAAGTCCATTTCAAGCATAATATAGCCAGGGAGGAATTTATTATTGCGGGTACGTTTCTTTCCGTCTTTAATCTCTACAACTTCTTCTACTGGAACACGAACATCAAGAACTACATCAGAACTGATTTCCTGCTTTTCGAGAAGAGAGCGGATTGAGCGTTCTATTTTTCCCTCATAACCTGTGTAAGTATGAAGAATATACCAGCATCTAGACATCTATTTCCGTCCTATCTTAAAATCAAGCGGAACAACTCAGAAAAGCCCAAATCGAGCAATCCAAGAAGAACTGCAACAACAATTGTTGAAATGATAACAACTTTGATTGAAGAAAGCACATCAGCCTTTGTTGGCCATACAACCTTTTTTAATTCTGCTCTGCTTTCTTTGAAAAACTGAAAAATTTTAGCCATCTTTATTTTTCCTTATTATCAGGGCAGGCAGGACTTGAACCCACGACAGGCGGTTTTGGAGACCGCTGCTCTACCAACTGAACTACTGCCCTATATATTTAATCCGTCAGAAATCTCCGGCGGTAAATATCAAAAATTATTTTGCTTTTGTTTCTTTGTGAAGAACACTCTTCTTGCACCAAGGACAATACTTATTCTTTTCAAGCTTGCCTGTGATGTTCTTGCGGTTCTTGTAAGTAGTATAATTCTTTCTCTTGCACTCTGTACACTGCAAAGCAATGATTTCTACTGAACCCTTCTTCTTGCTAGCCATATATTACTCCTAAATAAAATCACTTAAAATGTTTTCAAAAGCCCATGTGCAGAATCGAACTGCAGACCTCCACATTACCGATGTGGTGCTCTACCAACTGAGCTACATGGGCATGCAGTAATCTCCACAATCAACAGAAAACGTGCGTCTGATAAATATAAAGAAAGATGAAAATATTGTCAATAGTTTGAAAAGGAATTTGAAATATGAATTCATATGGAAAATCGACATGCCACTTTTATATAGAAAAAATGGCTCCCAGCCGAGTGCATGAGCCAAAACCGCGGGCTCGCCCGCTACGCGCTGAAGTCCCTTGTAATTATATACATGGCCGCCACAGCGGCCGCACTTCAGAGCGTTTTTGTCTCCTGCCCTCTGCTTCCGCCATTTTTTATATTGGATCTATATTTGTCGATTTTCAAACACTTCATTTTCAAATGTCTTCATCATACAACACTTCCTTTTTCTTTTATTCTATTATAATATGTTTCTATATATTTATCTCGTTAAACTGGAAAAACGTCATTGCGAGCGAAGCGTGGCAATCCACTTAATGGGAAGGAACTTGTATGACAAACATAGACAAACTAGTAGATGGGATTATGGATTCTTATGAGAAGCATGGGCTTGTTAATAGAAATGATGCGGAGAACTTTCCTAACAGGCAGACGGTTGTTTCTATTTTGAGTGATGTTCAGTCTCTTATTTTTCCTGGTTTCAGAACAGAAGAATATATAGATCCTGTTAATATCCGTTATGTTACAGGGCAGAAGGTTAACAGCATAATTGCCAAGCTTACAAAGGAAATTCAGAAGGCTCTTATTTATACAATGACACATACAAAAGGTTCTTCTGATAATATAGAAAATTCTCATTGTTTTGCACTTGCAGAGAAAACGGCGCTTGCTTTAATAGAAGAAATTCCTGAAATCAGACGTAAGGTTCAGCTCGATACAATTGCTGCTTTTAATGGAGATCCTGCTGCAAAAAGCAATGAAGAAGTAATTCTTTCTTATCCGGGGCTGGAAGCTATTGTAGTTCACAGAATTGCTCACTTCCTTTATAAAAACGGGGTACCGATTATTCCTAGAATTATGAGTGAGCATGTTCATGGAAAAACTGGAGTAGATATTCATCCTGGTGCTACAATCGGGGAATCATTCTTTATTGACCATGCAACCGGAGTTGTAATTGGTGAAACTACAATTATTGGAAATAATGTAAAAATATATCAGGGCGTAACTCTTGGTGCCCTTAGCGTAAAAAAATCTCTTCAGGACAAAAAACGCCACCCTACTATAGAAGACGACGTTACAATTTATGCCGGTGCCACAATCCTTGGCGGCGATACAGTTATTGGTAAGGGTTGTACTATTGGTGGTAATACTTGGATTACTAAGTCGGTGGCTCCTGGTTCGGTTATTACGATTTAATCATCAAAAAGAAGTAAGTAAACCTAAAAATTGCTTTCGCAATTTTTTTAACGGTTTGCTATCGAACACCGGCCGCCAGCGGCCTTACACATGTTAAAAAAAACAGGATTCCCAAGGTAACCCGAGAGAATCCTGTCGTCCTGTAACCAGGACATCGGAGAGAGTTTATCAGCTTATTTACAAGCTAACTATAATTTAACACACATCAATATCGAATTCAATACTTTTTAAGAAAAAAATCATTATTTTTGACAAATTTTTAGGAATTTTTCACACTTTTCTGACATAAATATGTAGTCTAAATTCGTTTTTAACTCAAAAAGTTTGTACATACTATAAAACTCTTTAAAAATCACTACTTACATACTATACTCTGTGTATGGCAAAAAAGAACGGATCAATAATGTACAAGTGCTCAAACTGCGGCTACAGTCAGCCTAAATGGCTTGGACGATGCCCTGAATGCGGTGAGTGGAATTCTTTAGAAGAAATAATAATAGACAGAAACGCAATTACTCCAGGCGGACGCGGTTCCGAAGAAGTTCAGAAGCAAAAGCCTGTTGAACTTGCAAGCATAAAGGCCATGGAAGCAGTAAGGCTTTCTACAGGCATAGAAGAGTTTGACCGTGTACTTGGCGGAGGAGCCACAAAACGTTCAGCCATCCTTTTGGGCGGAGAACCTGGAATTGGTAAATCTACCCTGCTGCTTCAGACTGCTTCAAGTGCAGCACAGGCGCCCAACCGCAAAGGAAACATTTTATATGTAAGCGGAGAAGAATCTGCCGCCCAGATAAAAGATCGTGCAGACCGCCTTGGGGTAGACAGCTCGGGAATTCAGGTTTTATGTACAAGCCGTCTTGAAGATACTCTTGATGCGCTCGATGCCCTTAACCCGATTTTTGTTGTAATTGATTCTATTCAGACAATTTATTCTGCAGAAGCAGGCCTTATTCCTGGAACAGTGAATCAGCTTAAGTATTGCGCAAACGAACTTGTATCCTGGGTAAAAGAGCGGGACTCTGTTCTTATTATGACAGCCCATGTTACAAAGGAAGGAACTATTGCCGGCCCAAAATCCCTTGAACATATGGTAGATACCGTAATTTCTTTTGAAAGAAATACAGATGATATAAGATTTTTGCACGCCCAGAAAAACCGATTTGGTTCCGTTGATGAGCTTGGAATTTTTACAATGACAGAAAAAGGTCTTGTGCCTGTTGTAGATCCTACATCGCTGTTTTTGACAAAGCGTGGAGCGGTCCAGCCTGCAGGTGTAGCATGCACCCCTGTTTTTGAAGGAACCCGTGTATTTCTTGTTGAGATTCAGGCACTTACAGTTCCTGCAAAAGCCAGTGTTAGCCGTGTTTACAGTGAAAAAATCGATTCCGGCCGTGTTGCCAGAGTTGCAGCCGTTATAGAAAAACGCTGCGGCCTTAAATTCAGCGATCAGGATATTTATGTAAACGTAGGTGGCGGCGTTCGCCTTTCCGAAAGCTCCATTGATGCAGCACTTGCCTGCGCCCTCTACTCCGCCCGCACCGATATTGCCCTTAAACCAGATACTGCTGTTTTTGGCGAATTAACTCTCGCAGGCGAAATCAGACCCGTCCGCAAGGAAAAACAGCGCATTAAAGCCGCACAAAATCTGGGATTTACCAATGTTGTAGGGCCAGATAAGGAAGAAGGAGCGGAAAAGGCGGAAAGCATACGTGAGTTGGTGAAGATTTTGTTTAAGTAATTTTAGTAAGGAGCAGTTTTATGTATGTAAAGTGGGATGGTATAATGCTGCCTGTTTTTCTTACAAATGAAGAATGGAAGTATTGCCAGAATGTTTTTGATAAAGGAAGAAATGGACCTGCAACAGAATAAGAAATGAAAAAAAAATGGTGAATTACCAGAGAATTATACAATTTGACGATGGTTGATTTTTGGATGTACCGCAATCATAGAGGATGTAATAAGATGACTTTAGAAACAGCAAAAAAAGAAATTGATTATTTAGTACAGACGTTTCAAAAAGATATTGCATCAGAAGAAAAAGAAGAAATTAAAACCGCTAATTATGGAGTTTATTTAGATAGGTTAGAAAAAGCAAAAAAATTGAAAGAAGAAGTTTATAATTTCAAGGACAAGCAGTTTTCAAAAGCAGATGAATATTGTTTCGAAATGAAGATCACAAGATTGAAATCTCCTATTTGTTAAGTAGGTTGTTTTTATTTTTCAAGATAAATCCAAGACAATTTTGGCGTGTATTATTATGTACCACTAGCCAAAAATACATTCTGACACAGCACAGTGTGTCATTTTGACTCTCATGTATAAATAATGAAGGCATCTCTGAGCACATAAGGCACGGAACAGGAGGCACAGGAGCCGGATTTGGAGCCCTTTAGTCCACCGCAGCGACGAAGGAGCGAGGAGGATGAGCGGGAGCGAAGGCGGAAAAGCCGGTAATAATGGGCACGAAACACTTTTTTCTGGTGAAATTTTGCTAAAAAAAGAAATTTTCTCCTGAAATCTGAAAAAAAATATAAGTTGGCACGGAACTTGCTATATATTAAGTGAATAAAAAAGCATTAGTTCAAGGAGGCAAATTATGAACGAACTTTCTTTATTAGATTCACTTTTTAATGATGTCTTGGATTGCACACCAAGTACTATTTATCGTGCAGGTGTAAGTACACCTCGTGTCGATGTTACTGAGGAAGATGACGCTTACACATTAGAGATGGAATTGCCTGGAAGAACTGAAAAAGATGTAAACATCGAGCTTGACCACGACAATTTGACAATTTCTTCTAAGGTTTCTGAAGAAAAAGAAACTAAGGAAGACAAGAAGGATAAAAAGAAGGCCAAATACATCCTTAAGGAACGCCGCTACAGCGAGTTTACACGACGCTTCTCACTTCCTTCGGATGTTGATGAAGAAAGCATTAAGGCCAACTTCAAGAATGGTATTCTTTCTATCAACATGAAGAAAAAGGCCATTGCTGCACCTAAAAAGATTGCGATTATGGCATCGTAATTCGGGTGCAGGTCTGACCAAACTGGGCTGCGTTCTTCTGGATGCGGGCCCAGCAAAGGTCGGCAATAGTTTTATAAGGGCTGGATTCCTGTAAAGGTTCCGGTTTTTGGATTAAGATGGTGTGCCTTGTGCCGCCATCTTTTTTATTTAACGCGCATACTGATTCAAACGTTGTTCCGCTGCCGGCAAAAAAGTCCATTATGAGGGCGTCTTTGCGCATGGCTGTTATTTCTATGAGATGGCTTATGAGTTCTACGGGCTTTGGGTTTTCGAAAAGGCCTTTCTGGCCAAGAAGTTCGTCCAGGTGGGACTGTGCGTGTCTTGTGCTTTCTACGCAGTCTATTATGTTGCGCGGAATTATTTCCTGTGTATCTTCATTGAAGATTTTTATTCGCGGAACTCCTTTGTATTCTGGAGCCGGGCCAAAATAGATTCTGTTATCGGCAAGGAGAGCGTCCATCTCTTCTTTGGTGCGCTGCCACTGGCGGGTCCATTTTATGCCTGAAGGGGATGTTATTGTAAAATAATTCTTGTGATTTGGGTTGCTTCGTTTTTCGCTGAAAGAAACACTTCCGCTGAACCAGTTTCCGCGTGGATCGTTATCTTTGTTTGAGGTTGCCCAGGCGGTTTGTGCTGTTTGTGTAAACGGTGCAAGCTGATGTTTGTCTTTGGCATAGCAGAGGGTGTGCTGCTGGAGCGTGCGTGACCAGGTGTCTTTTTTTCCTTTGCCGTGGAGCCACATAAAATCATTTACATAGTTCTGTTCTCCAAAAATCTGGTCGCAGAGGATTTTTAAATAATGCAGCTCAGACTGATCTATTGCTATGAAAATGCAGCCTGTTGGGGCAAGAAGCTTTTGGGCCAGGCGCAGACGACGTGCCATAAAACTAAGCCATTCATCACTGGCAAAATTGTCTTTGTATGCAAAGCTGTTTCCGGTGTTGTATGGAGGGTCTATATAAATGATATCTATTTTGTTCTGGTAGTCTGGCAGAAGTTTTTGGAGAGCGGGATAGTTGTCGGATTCTATGAAAATATTCTGATTTTCTGATGATGAAAGTTCTGGTTCAAACTTGAGATTTTTTATTAGAGAAGGATTGTCGTATGGCTCGGGGGTATCTTCCCAAGTAAAAGAAGGCATTCTTAAGATCCTTTTTTAATATGAAATCTTGTGCGGACTTGAACCAACCCGTTACAGTCGCGCACCTCCTGTGCGCTCCTTCCACGGCGCCTTCGTTCGCTAAATTGCCATCCCTGGCAATTTACCAGAAAATTGCTGCGCACTGCTCGCGATTTTCTGGCCGCTCTCTCCGTTAGTTGGTTCGAGTCCGACAAGCGGCAATAAGCCGATTGTCGGACTTGAACCAACTACCTGCACGTTACGAGGGTGCTGCTCTACCAGGTGAGCTAAATCGGCGAAAAAAAATATATTTTTTTTAAATTGTTTGCTTGTTTAGCGGTTTACGTTACCGGAACGGGTTTCGTACATACGGCGCATATCTACGATGTTATTTACGATGATGTAGCTGTCGTACATTTCGATCTTACGCTTTTCTATGAGTTTGTTAATTTCATCGTGAGTTACTTCCTGTGTAAGGCCTGCCCAGTGTGCAATATCAGAAAGCTTAACATTAAAGCGACGGGTTTTTTCTGCAGGATTACTTACAGGGTTCATTTCATCGAGCATAAGGAATACATCGGCAAGACGTGCCTGCAAATCTTTAATACAAAGAATGCGGAAGCGGCGTTTCTGGTCATAGATTCGTTTACAGAAAAGCTTAAGAAGAACAAGTGCTGTCTGTGGGTTTCCTGTAATTAAAAGTTCAAAGTTTTCTTTGTTGAATTCAAGACACTTTACATGACCAGCAGCCATACATGTTGCAGAACGTGGCGATTTATCAAGAATTGCCATTTCACCAAAGAATTCACCAGGCTTAAGAATATCAAGGTTCTTCAAATTTCCGTTTACACATTTTACAAGCTGAACGTGTCCGCTCTGAATAAGATAGAAAGAATCTCCCGGCTCATATTCTGCAATGATTACCTGACCAGGTTCATATTCTTTTGCAAAGCGTTCAAATGCAGGCAAAGAGAATATCTTAAGGGAACCGTCATCTGTTTCGATAGGAACATCAAGCATTCCGCGTTTGCCCTGTGCAGCAAGACGTTCATGACGTACTTTACAATCCTGATATTTCTTTGCAATTTCGTCTTTTCTTGGATACTGTGGATATCGGGTAAGGAACTTAAGATAAACATCCATTGCTGAACGATACTGCTCATCATCATAAAAACACTGAGCTACCGAAAGCATTCCCGACTGCTGATCTGCTGCAACGTTATTTAAGATTGATTCTGTTTTTCTGTGAATTTGTCTAAGCTGATTTGAGAATACACGGAGCATTTTCATAATCAATTGTTTGTTGTTGCTAAAAAGAACTTCAAACTCCTGAACTGTCAATGCAACTGCAATAGTAGGAACAAGTGCCGTAGCTGTTTCTTCACGCCCAAAGTGTCCAAATGCCGATTTTACACCAAAAAACTCACCAGCCTTAACCTGTTCAATTACAGGTGCACCAGTTTCAATATCTGTACTCTGAAGAACGACAGCACCAGCTTGCATGATGAAAACTCTGTCGTCGTGATCACCTTCAAAATATATGACGGACCCTTTTGTGTATTGCATCGCTTTAGGCATAAAACTTTTAATCTCCTGATTTGCAGATTATTTTATATTATATCACAACCTTAAAAAAAATGCTATTATAATCGTATGATAGATTTACATGTTCACACAACTGCTTCTGACGGACAATATAAACCTTCACAAATTATCCAGATGGCCTGTGAAAAGAATATAAGCACTATTGCAATTACAGATCATGATACTGTTGCGGGGCTTGAAGAAGGTGCCGCTGCTGCAAAAGAGCACAATATTACATTTGTTCCGGGAACTGAGCTGAACATCAATTTTCCTACGGGGGAATTCCACCTTCTGGGACTTGGATTTAAGAAAATCGCACCTTCGCTTGAAGAGCTTCTTGCTACCCTTGTAAAAAATCGTGAAATAAGAAATGTGCAGATAATTGAAAAAATGCGCGAAGCTGGTGTTGATATTACGCTTGACGAAATGTATGCAGATTTTCCTGATACTGTTCTTGGGCGCCCTCATTTTGCGGCTGAACTTGTAAAAAAGAAGGTTGTAAAAACAAGACAGCAGGCTTTTGACAGATATTTGGCAAAAGGAAGACCCTGGTATGTTGCCAGAGTTGGTTCTAACCTTGATGAAGCAATTATTGCAATTAAAGAATCGGGCGGCCTTCCTGTGATTGCGCATCCAATGTCGCTTTATCTTTCGTGGGGAAAACTGCCTGATACACTGCAAAACTTTTATGAGCGCGGAGTTATGGGGCTGGAGGCCTTTCATCCGGGAGCAAGAGTTACAGAATGCCTGAGGCTTGAAGAGCTTGCGCAGAAAATCGGATTTTTTGTAACTGCAGGAAGTGATTTTCATGGTGAAAAAATCCGTGCAGACAGAAAACTTGGTCATACTTGTGGCGGGCGTAAAATTGAAGATGATGTTTGGGATAAAATAAAGGATATTATTTTATAGAGGATTTTTATGGCTCATAATTTTCTTTTTGATCTTGATCAGACTTTGCTTAATTTTCATGCTTCTGAATACAAAGCTCTCGGGATTGTTTTGCGCGAAAATGGGCTCACCTTTAATGATGAAATTTATAATTCGTTTAAAACCTGTAATAAAAGCTTGTGGCTTGAACTTGAAAAACAAACGATTACACGAACTGAACTTTTTACAAAAAGATTTAATTATGTAATTGAACTTGCCGGCGGAGATGCTGCAAAACTTGATGCCTTGAAAATCAATAATGATTTTATAAACACAATGGCTGTAAACGGTGTTCTGATGGATGGCGCCCTTGAGTTTGTAAAAAGGCTGAAGTCTGAAATTAGCGACGCAAGGATTTATATCATTACAAACGGCGCTACTGTAAATGCAAAAGGCCGTATTGAATCTACCGGTCTTGATAAACTTATAGACGGATTATTTGTTAGCGAAGACATGGGTGTTTCAAAACCAGCCCGCGAATATTTTGATATTGTACTTGAAAAAATTGATGCGCCAAAAGAATCGTGCATTGTAATTGGTGATTCACTTTCGTCTGATATGCTTGGTGCTAAGAATGCGGGAATGAGTTCTGTTTGGTTTATGCCTGCCGGAGACATTGAAGAATCAATTAAAGAATATGATGTTGATTTTACGGCGCGGGATTTTGAAGAACTTTTTGATGTTTTAGCAAGATGGACAAAACTTTAAGAAACGGTAGCGCTGGGAACCCCGAAGTACCGCGAAGCGGTATGAGCGTTAGCGAAGGGTGGACATAGCGTGAACTGAACCCTTTTTTATAGACAAAATTATGCGGCATATTGAGCTCTAAATTCAATAGGGCTCAGGCCGTTTAATCCCATTTTTA
>JBGVAV010000008.1:0-23791 GCA_045224915.1 Treponema sp. | reverse complement strand
TGCGTGCAGTATGCTTTGCGCTGATTACAATATCGTTCAAGGCAAGATGTTCACTTTCGAGTTTATCCTGGCGGTAAAGAGAGGCTTTTATCATGCAGCGGTTTTGAAAAGGAGCATTTCCTACCAGAAAAGCTTCAAGGCACTGCTGCCATTCATTTTGCTGAACCGAAGACATAAAACCAAACTGACCAAGATTAACCGGAAAAACAGGAACTCCATATTCAACACAGTTTCTGGCTGCATACAAAACAGTTCCGTCGCCACCAAGTGTTATTACAAAATCATAATCTTTAAAAGGCTTATCTTCGGCAAAACCGTCAAAATTCAGAAAATCACAATCAATGTTTTTTGTTTTTAAAAAGTCAGCAATTTGTTTGGAAAGAGAAAGAGATTCGTTTTTACTTGTATTAATAATAATTAAAACTTTTTTCATATTTCCAAACATTTTTCCTTAAGGCAACGTTCCAAGAACCTTTGCAATCTTTGCAACCTGAGACTGAGTAAGACGCGGATAAAGAGGGAAATGTGCTGTTCTCAAAAGCAGAGATTTTGCATGAATACAAGATTCAGAAAGTTCATCCTTTAATGCAATTACAGAACCTGCAAATGCCTGCTGAATTTCAATATCTTTTTTTGCAGTATATGATTTAACATCTTTAAAAGAGCTTGTAAGAATAAGCGGGAAGCTGCACATTGTAGAACCGCCTTCGGTATCACGTGCAAATGTCTTATGACGTCCAATCATACATGAATGCTGATACATATCAAAAATTTCATGTCTTGTTTTTTCGTTGCGGGCAAACTCTTTAAGCTGTACCCAGGCAAGAGCACTGTTGATATCGGGAAGAAGATCTGTAAGAGGAGCTTCATCTGTATACTTTTTAAGAACAATCCATTCACGGCGGCCAGGAGCCATAAGAACAGCTCCACCACCAGCAGTGACTACATCCTTTTCTTCAAGACCAAGAATTGTGTATACACCAAAAAGACCGGCTTTCTTTCGTTCTTCGCTTGGAGTGCCATCATCATTTTTAAGGGCAACAGAAGCTCCTGCACTTTGCGAAATATCTTCTACAACAGGAATTCCAAGAGCAAGAATAGCATCAAAGTCTGGAAGGATTCCTTCTGTTTCATGAAGAATAAGCAATCTTCCGCCATTTTGCATGCCCTTTTGAATCTGTTCTACAGTTACAAGGCCATCTGTTTCTGAAACATCAAGAACAAGAGGCTCATAACCCAAAGACTCAACTACCTGATATTGCCAGGCAGGAGCTAAAGCGGAAATCATAATTTTTGAATTCTTTTCAAAGTCCAGCGAAAGTAAAATATACTTAAGGGCTACAGCAGGGCTTCTTAAAGCTACTGCTCCGTCACACTTAAAAAATTCCTTAACCTGCTGGATTAATCTTGCATTTAACTCGCCCGGACCGATCTTTTCGTCGACCATGCAGGTTAAAACTGCATCCATTTCTTTTCTACGAATTGTTGAACTGTATGTTTGTATCATTAACCTAAATCGATTATTTTCTGTAATTCTTTTGCGTCAAATAACTTCCGAATATTAAGCATAATAAGATATCCATTTTCTTCACGGATAACACCCTTAATATATTCAGAACCAATACCGGTGAGCATCTGTGGAGGCTCTTTTACATCTTCGGCCTTTACTACAACTACCCTTGCTACCTTATCAATAATAATACCAATTTTATTATTATCGATATTGAGGATAATAAAACCACCTTCAAAATCAGTTTCTTCTTTTGCAAGAGCCTGAATTCTAAATCGTTTATGCAAATCAATAATTGGAATAATTTCACCACGAAGATTGATAATTCCTTCTACATAGTAAGGAGAATTCGGGATAACACGAACATTCTGTAATCGGACAATTTCCTTTACATCCATGATGTTTACGCCATATAATTCATCGCCAAGCTGAAATGTTACCAATTGGAATTGTGTTTCTTCTGAAGCCATATTTCCCCCTAAATATATATACTATTATAATACTCCCAAAAAGCGAATTTTGCAATATAAATATTAGTTATGGGGAGCCCTAGTCTACTACGAATAAGGTTACTCCAATTATTGTTTTAATGCCTGCCTCCTTTAGGGAGATGGAACAGCTTTCTAGCGTTGCACCCGTTGTGCAGACGTCATCAAGCAGAATCACGGCTTCTGGAAGCCTTCCATCGAATGGTTTTAAGGATTTTTGCAGTTTTTCGGATGAAATGACGTTATACGCTTTGCCAATTTGCTCCAGGCGCCCTTCTCTGCCCAGTTTTTTCTGCTGTATAACTGTTGATCGCTCTAAAATGCGCAGAATCTTATAACCATAAATGTATTCAAGCAGATTGCACAGTTCGTCAATCTGATCCCAACCCTTTTGCTGAAGCTTACCCTTGCGCGGAGGAACAGGAATTATTACCTTTGCGCAAAGATTTTTCAGCACGCCATTAAGTATCTTTGCAAAAAACAAGGATAAAGCCCTGATTTCCTGTGATTTCCACATAAACATAAGCTCTTTATTCCATATTCTGTAAGGAAACAAAGGGAGCATTTTGTCTACATGTTCAACTACAGGTTTTGCACGGCAATCAAAGCAGGTTTCGTTTGTAGAAAGCAGTTCTTTTCCACAAATGCGGCAGCGTCCTTCAAACGGGTCGCGATCTTTTATAGCAAGATAATCGCATCTGCAATCTCTACACACAGGATAAAGAAAAGATTTTTTGCCACATACAACACATTCTTCCCCGCCAGAAATCACTGCAAACACTACTCTAAGCAAAGCCTTAATTCCAAGCTTTACAAGATACCATAGTTTTTTCATACACTATAGTTAACATTTTATTTTGCGAAAAAGGGAAGTTTTTTGAGTAGAATTTTGATTTTTTTTGAAAAAAAGTTGATTATTTGCCCATGAGACTGCTTTTCCACTTTGAAAGCATTTTTAATGCTTCCATTGGAGTCATATTATCGGTATCACACGAAAGCATTTCGGAAATGATGATTTCTTCGTCGCTGAAGAGGCCTGGTGTATTTGCAGGTAGCTGTGGCTGTGCAAGGCTTTGTGGAATATCAGATTCCATTACAGGCTTATCTGCAGCGACTGTCTGAATATGCTGAAGTATTACATTTGCCCGGTCAATTACGCTTTGAGGAAGGCCTGCAAGCTTTGCAACATGAATACCATAAGAATTTTCAGTAATTCCAGGTATAACCTTTCTCATAAATACGACGCTTCCGTTTTCTTCGTTTATCTGAAGGCACAGTTTTTGAAGCGACTCGTGCTCCATTCTTGTAAGCTCATGATAATGTGTAGCAAACATCGTCTTACACTTTACGTTATCAAGAAGATATTCAGAAACAGCACGTGCAATAGCAAGTCCATCTTCGGTAGAAGTTCCGCGTCCTACTTCATCCATAATAACAAGTGAACGATTTGTAGCGGCTCGAAGGATATTTGCAGTTTCCATCATTTCTACAAGGAAGGTAGATTCTCCTTTTGCAAGATTATCACTTGCGCCTACACGACAGAAAATGCGGTCTACAATGCCAATACGTGCCTTTACAGCAGGAATATAAGAGCCTGTCTGAGCTAACAGAGCAATCAAAGCATTCTGGCGAAGATATGTACTTTTACCGGCCATGTTTGGGCCAGTAATTAAATCAAACGAAGGAATACCGTCATTCAAGTCTGCGCTGATTTTTGCATCATTCGGGACAAACTCACCGCTTGGCAAATGCGCTTCTACAACAGGATGTCGACCTTCTGTAATATCAAAAACTGTAGAATTGTCTATTTGAGGGCGTACCCAGCGATTTTGAACTGCTGCAAATGCCAAAGAAGCAGTAACATCAGTTGTTGCAATTTCATCTGCAAGCTGAAGAAGATACTGAATATGCTGTTTAATCTGTTCACGAACTTCAAGGAATAAATCTCGTTCAAGCTCAAGGATTTTTGTAGAGCTTTCATTAAGCTGCATTTCAAGAGATTGAAGCTTTTCGGTAGTATATCTGTCTCCGTTTACCAAAGCACGACGCATAATAAAATGAGCAGGAACTGCAGAAAGCTTACCTTTTGAAACTTCAATAAAGTAGCCGCTTGCGTTGTTGTATTTAATTTTAAGAGTGCTTATTCCAGTTTTATCGCGCTCTTCTTCTTCATAGGCTTCAAGGACTTTATTAAAGTTGTCGTGAATCTGACGCCAGTGATCAAGTTCTTCTGACCAGCCCGGTCTGATTATTCCACCATCTGTAAGAGCTGTAGAAGGATCGTCAAGTATTGAGTTTTGAATAAGATCTATAATTTTATTTGAAGTTTCTGATTCAATGAAAGAAAAATCGTAGTCTGTAAGATATTCCTTTATTTTTGCCCATGACTCAAGACTTAAACGAAGTGCCTGTAAATCTTTAGGATGAGCCCTATCCATTGCAACACGGCCTGCAAGACGCTCAACATCAAGAATTACAGATAAATCAGTTTGAAGCTTATTTAAGATATCTCTGTCTTCGTAAAGAGAAGTAATTCTATCCTGACGTGTATAAATTGCATTGCAGTCTGTAAGCGGGAACATGAGCCAGCTGCGTAAAAGTCGGCTTCCCATTGCAGTTTTTGTATAATTTACACATTCAATGAGCGAGTACGAAGAAGTTCCGTCGCGCATATTTTCTGTAATTTCAAGATTACGGCGCGAAGAATCATCCATAATAAGAAAATCACAGTCTGAATATTTAATGATTTCTGTAATATGAGGAATCTTTGTATTTGTAGTTTTATCAAGATAATCAAGAAGAAAGCCTGCCGGTGCAATTTCGGCATCTGTTTCTTCAAGGCCAAATGATTTTAGCGACAAGGTATTAAACTGCTGCAGAAGCCGCTTGTACGAAAACTCAATATTAAAATCCCAGTCTGGATAATATGAAACTGCAATTTCTGTTCTGCCACTAAGTACGCTCTGAATATCATCATTATTTTTTAATGAAAGTGGAAGCAGTAATTCTCTAGGTCCTGCTCTGTTTAATTCCTTTGCAAAGTTTTCGCCCATTTTGTTTGCAGGCCAGGAGGTTGCTTTAAAAGAAGAAGTTGTTACATCAATAAAGGCAAAGCCTGTTCTTCCTTTTACAACAGAAAGAGCCGCAAGATAGTTTGCTCTGTTTCCTTCAAGATATTCTGCTTCTACAGCAGTTCCAGGTGTTATTATTTCTACAACCTTGCGTTCGGTTATACCTTTACCACCACGAGGAATCTCGCCTACCTGTTCGCAGATTACTATTTTTTTACCAAGACGTAAAAGACGTGCAATATAAACCTTTGCGGCATGATATGGAATACCGCACATTTTCTGGCTGGCACGATGTGTTAATGTTAAATTTAAAAGACGAGAAACTTCTACGGCATCGTTATCGAACATCTCGTAGAAGTCTCCTAAACGGAAAAAAACAACTTCGTTTTTGTACTGCTCTTTTATTGAGCGGTACTGAATCATCATTGGTGTTAGATTTTCACTATCTTCCATTTGTCGCCCTAGAGGCCCAGCTTTTGTATTACCTGATCTGTAATATCTACAGAATTGCTGTACCACAAAATAGAGTTTGAAGCCTGAAGACTTAAAATCATACTGTAACCGCCGCTTTCGGCAATCTGACCAAGTGTGTTATAAAGCTTTTTATAAAAGTCATCACTTGATTCAAGAGATTTAAGCATTGATTCAAGCTCTACGTTTTTAGCATTTGTATATTCTGTAAGATAATCAGTTTTCTTTGTAATTTCTGCTTCAAGTCTTAAAGCTTGACTATCATTTCCATTCTTTTCATATTCAAGCTTTTTCTGCTGAAGATTTTTGAGCTCCTGTGTACGTTTATCAATTTCTTCCTGGAACTCTGCCTTTTTCTTTTCATAGTTTCTTACAGGTGCCGAATTACGGAAATATGCACTATAAACCTTTGATGTATCAACTACACCAAATTTAGTAATCTGCTGTGCAAAGGCACTTGTGGCAGCAAAAATAAATACAAGAGCAAGTACAAAAAGTTTTTTATTTGCTTTCATTTTTATAACCTCTTTGTTTCACAAATTGATTTATACAAATTATCTATTAACAAGGTTGAAAGAAAGAACGAACTGGAATGGTTCGTAATTGTTCTTTCCGCCCCATACAACTTTTCCATCGACTACCTGGTATCGCCATGTAAACAACAGGTGAAGCGGGAACTGCTGCATAAGGAAACGTATTCCAGGACCCATACTAAAGTAGAAATCTTCCAGAGTTAAGCCAGAGAAGAGTTGATTTACTTCTGGCTTTACTGCAACTGCATCGTGGATAAAATCTATACCAACAATACCTGGAACAAGTGGAACTCTGAATTCAATCTGTGTATTCCACAAAACCTTTCCTTTTGTTTCTGCAGAACGATAAAGATCTGTCCATCCACGACCTGTAAACAGACCGTCAATGTAAGGCTTGTTAGAATCACTGATTACAGAATTATTAATAGGGAACAGCATTGTAAGTCCTGTATATGCTGCAAGAACTCCCTTGAAGTTTGTTTTGTCATTAATTGTAAAGTCAAAAACTTTAAGATAACCTTCAAGCTTTGTATCTGAACTTAAGAAGAATTCTTTCTCGAGCTTTGGAATGAGTCCGTTGAAGGCAAAGCGCTGACTTGCAAACCATCCCTTTGAAGGATCATAGTTAATATCACGATCATCAATAGAGAAACTTGTCCATAAAGAGTTCATAAGTCCAAGACGATTTGCAAATAACGAAATACCAGAATCTACAGGAACGTTGCGAGATTCATCGTATTCATATCTTGTAAGAGTATTATTCAAACCACCAGAAAGAGAAAGAATTGCAAAACGAGGATTCCATCTTCTTCTAAAGGCAGTACCAAGTGTTGCAGAATAACCTTCGTAATTCATATAGTAGTTATACTGGTCATAAATACCATTTGGCTGGTACATCATGACAGGCTTATAACTTTTTGAATGTGAGAAAGAAAGACTTTCACTAAATTGAATAGGAAGACCACCAATCCAGTTCTGGCCATAAGAAAAATCAAGTGTCTGAGATTTTTGCGCAATATTTATAGAAGTAGAAAGTGTTTTTCCTTCTCCAAAAAGGTTTGAGTTAGAAAGAGAGAACAAAAGCGAAATAGGAATATCATCAGGTTCAGAAACTGCAGAGAATGACATACCGGCATTTACAGAAATTGTAGAGCCCTCTTCTACATTAACAACAAGGTCCACAAGATTTTCTTCCGAACCAGGCTTTACATCTGGAATAACATTTCCAAAATACTGTAGGTTATAAAGGTTTCTCATACCAGAGAAAATCTTTTCGCGTGAAAAAACATCTCCAGGTTCAAGTGGAATTTCTCGTGTAATTACATAGTCTTTTGTTTTACTGTTTCCGCTTACAATAATATTTTCTACGTGGCTTCTTGCTCTTTCTTCAATTACAAGATTGTATGAAATTTCTTTACGATCTGTATCTTTTGAAGGAACCGGATAGAAGCCGTTTGACATATAACCAGATTCGTAATAAATACCTGAAATTGCGGCAAGGCCTTCTTCAAATTTTACGGCATTAAAAATTGCTCCTTCCTTGAGCTTCATCAACGAAGTAAGCTTTTCACTATCAAAAATCTGATTTCCTGTAACAGTAAGACCAGCATATGTATATTGAGCACCTTCCTGAATTACAAAGGTAATTGAAAGGTCAATTCGCTGTTTTTCTTCGTTATCTTTTGAATCGATTTTTACATCAAGAATATTTGCATCAATATAACCGCGTTCATTGTAATAACTTAGGATTGTTCTTTTATCCTGTTCCAAAGAAGAACTCTTAAATGCACCGTCTTTTAAAAAGCCAACTTCTTTTAATGAGATTTTTCCTTTAAGAACACGTTCAGAAACAATTGTGTTTCCTGCCATGTGAATTTCATTAATAACTGTATTACGGCCTTCGTTGATTATAAATGTTACTAAAATACCTTCGGTTCTTGTTTCAACCTTGTGAGTTACAGTTGAATCTGTATATCCTTTTTCTATATAGTGATCACGAATAATACGTTCATCTATTAAAAGTCGATTTTCATTGTAAATATCACTTGCTTTAGTTTTTATTTTTTCACGAAGTTCACCATTACGGATTTTCTGGTTTCCACTGAACTCTACTTTATAAACTGAAGGAAACTCTGTTACTTTAAAAACAAGAAGGATTTTATCTGGATCTTTATCGTGATTTGCATAAGGCTCAATATCTTCAAAATAATTAAGTTCGTTAAGCCTGTCTATCATTTCTATGTAAAGCTCTTCTGTAAATGGCTGCCCTATAAGAGCACCTGTAATACCAGTAAGATCTGATTTTTTTACAGTTTTAAGACCTTCAAATTCAATCTTTGATATTGGATGGCCCCAGAACCAGTCGCTGTCATCTTCCTGAGAAAAAGCAGCAAAGGTACAAAATACTATAAATAATAGGCCAAATAACCGTTTACGCATAAAAGCTCCTGTGTAGTTCATTTTTTAAAAATTGTGTTTCCATGAAAGCGAAAGCGATGTAGCTGGTACATAAGATTTGAATTTAAGTCCAGGAGTTAAATCCCATGTCATATCCCACCTTATGTTCATTACAGGCAATTCCAGCTCAAGTCCTAACTCCGGCTGGAAAAGAAGACTACCTGTAGATAAATAATCAACATCAATATAATCTGATGCAGACATATTCAGCATTGCATCTACATACAAAGCACTTCCAATGTACTTACCTATATAAACAGTTGAGTTATCAAAGAAGTTACCGACAGAGAAAATATTTGTGTCTTTTCTTTTGGTACTCAAGTTAATTGTATTCTGCAATATATTGGTTCGTACTGAAAATATATCAAAATTCAACAAATTTCGCAACTTGTTTTCTAAATTACGTACAACAGTTGATTGAAGATAATATTCACCTGCAGAAACGAACAGATCACCGACAGAAGCAGAGTCGGCAAGTACAATCTGGCCCAAAAGCGTTCTGATTTCATTTTCTGATTTTGGCGGATTTGAAGTAAATCTTGGATTAAAATCAAGAAGATACTGATTTTCGGCAGAAAGAATAATTCTTACAGTCTGGTTATTTGAGTCTTTTTCGCGTGTTTCGGCTTTAATTGTAACAATAGGATTTGCAATATCCTGTGGATTAAACTTGATATTTCCTTCGCGAATATAGAAGTTTCTATTTAAGTATGCAACGTCACCAGATTTTAACTGCAAAGAACCATCAAGCTGATACAAATTGGCAGTTGTATCAATTTTACAATTAACAGCAGAGAATGGAACAAATACACAGCGCAAAAGCGGATTGAAATTCAAAGAAGAATGAGTTCCAACTTTAAGCTTTAAGTCAGCTGTAACGCTCCTTTCTTCAAGACGATTTGCTTCTCCTGCTCCCTGGCCCGAAGAATTGTTAGAAAGCTCTGTAATATCGGAGCTGATGCTAAGGTTTTCTGCAAAAATTGTTCCAGAGAAATCAAAATTCTTGTTTTCATAGGTGAGCATTAAATTTGTTTCTGTGTCACCCTGTAAAGAGATTATAGGACTTTTGAATTTTACAGGAACACTCTGTTTTTCAAGAGTTACAACCTTCATGTCAAAATGATCAACTGACCATTTATTCATATAAACACGTGAGCTCATCTTAAACTTTGGAGTATTCTTTAAGCTGTAAACTGCTTCTGAAAGATTAAACTCATTGTTTGCGGCAGTAAGCAATACTTTGTCGGTAGAAAGCTTCTGTTCAAAAAGAATTGGCAGGTAGAAGGTTGGATTTGCAACCGAAAGTGCGCCTTTGAAATCTGGAGTGTCAAACGGACCGCGCATAGTAACAGAACCTTTTAAAAGCCCCTGCTCCACTTTAAACATATCATCAATTGTGAAATTTTCTAACAGCTTATTTAAGTTTATGCTGATGTTTGAAATCTTTATAAACTGATTTGATTTAGTAAAGTTTCCTGTAATTTCGGCAGAGAGGATGTCTCCCATATTCCATGAGGCATACAGGCCTTCTTCTTTTCCAAGGGTTCCGTATAAACCTGTATTCTCTGAAGAATAGAACGAAAGAAAATCCTTTGTATAATTTACAGACAAATCAAATGCAACAGGCTTTTTAAATAAAGTACCGCTCATAGAAGGACATTCCAGCTTTGCAGTAAGGCTTTCT
The DNA here is from genome assembly GCA_045224915.1 of Treponema sp. Taxonomy (GTDB): domain Bacteria; phylum Spirochaetota; class Spirochaetia; order Treponematales; family Treponemataceae; genus Treponema_D. The sequence goes on along the minus strand of JBGVAV010000008.1, from coordinate 13,577 downwards.
GGAATTACAGCATCAGGCGGAACATAAGAATCCTGGATTTCAAGAATAAGAGGCATTGTAATATTCTTTTCTCCAGCTGTGGTAATATTTGCAGATACTTTGCCTGTGAAGTCTTTTAAAGAGGCGTTTCCAGTAACTCCATCAATTTTCCATTTTTTTGCATTGAGGAAGAAATCATTTATTGTAAGGTCTCTTTCTTCAAGAATTGCAGAACCACCGGCAGCAACAATTTCATCGTTCAAAAGGAAAGTAAGCTTTTGAATAGAGGCTGTTGCATAAGGATGTTCAAGTGTTCCAGAAAGATATACGCTTGCAGTAATTTCGTTATTGTCATGCTTAACATTCATAAATCGGTTAAGACTGAAATTTGAAATTTCAACCATTGCGTTTGCATAAAGCGAAGTGAAAATTGAATCCTTATTTAACACAACAGAATCTGGATTTGAAACCGAAGCATCAATTACAAAAGATTCATCAGTTATGCTATCACGCAGATTCATTTGGATACCAGCAGAACTGAAAATATTTTTATCGATGTTTATAGTGATATCAGAAGTTCCGTTCAGCGACGAATACAAATCGGTATAAGAAATAGAATTAATCTGAGCTCCGTATTTTGTTCCGCTTCCCGAAATTTCAAGACGAGGATTAACAGAAGAATCAGGGCTGTCTTTTTCTATCTGAAGATGCTGGAGTGTAATGTTCGGACCTTCATCTTCGTTATAGCTGAAATCTGTATCAAGCGAAACTATATATGCAGAATTTTGAAGCATAAAGGGCAGGCCTTTAAAAGTGGCAAATCCATCAAGTGCTTTATTCTTTCCAATACGAACCTCGGCATCTGTTCCGTAATCTCCGGTAAGTGTAATTACTTCCGGCATTATGCTTCCCGAAAAATGATATGGAATTGACGAAGAAATTAAATCGATTGTGTAAAATTTATCGGAGCTGCCAGGCATGGAATCAAGAGCTGCAGTTGCATCAATCGCAACATCACCATAAACAAGATAAAAATTATTTACCTGAATAGACTGCTCGTTTCCGTTTACAACAAGCATCAAAACCTGATTTTCTTTTTTTGTGTTAGCAAGAACTAAGTACGGAATATTATACGAAACAGATTTTAAGTCTGTAGAAATATATGCATCTCCAGAGAATACAAAATCGGCAACAGATTTTTGAACGCCCTCTATCGATTTTGCGTCCTCTTGATTTATAACTTCCCTTACAATTCCGAGAACTGTATCAAGATAAATTGTATTCAACGACAGATTAGTCTGGAAATAATTTGATTTTGTAAGATAACTACCGTCAAGCTTTATTGTGCCCTGAGTAAGGCTGTCGGCTTCTCCAATGTGCGAATAATCATTTACTTCAAGATCAAAATCTATTGAGTCGTTTCTCGGCATGATTCTTGACTGAAGAGCTGTGAGCGCTTTATCTCCAATAAAAATCTGCGGAGAGAAAATCATAAAGCCTGATTTTTCCAGAGGGTCAAAATAAACCTCTGTAGAAATTACTCTCTTGTTAGGCAATACTAACTTTTGCAGCTCTGCAATTCCACTAAGCTGCATAGTTTTAAAGATGTATGAAAGATTTGCGTTTCCACTGTAGTTTTCGCCATTTACATCAAACGTATTAAGAATGACTTTTTTATCATTTCCGGCAAGCGAATAATTAATTGTCAAGGAACCAGGAAGCATTGCGTCCGGAACAAAAACATTTCCGCTTGAAGAATAAGTAATCATTTTATTTTTGAGGCCGTACTGAGCACCTGCATTTACTGTAAGTGAAACATCTTTTATTTTATTCAAAAGATTTTTATCGGAAACAGAAGAGAATACAGAATTAGGACTAAGATTTTGAGTCTGAATATTTACCTGTGCCTGTGATTGATCAATATCATAAATAAAATCAAGGGCAATAGGAATTACATTCTGCACAGTTCGAACAGAAAGCTTTTTTTGATTATATGCGGCAAGGAAGTTTAATTTATTAAGCTTGAATTTTCCCTGAGTAAAGTTTGCAAGATTTATGTTTATATATGAGTTTTCAAGATTCTGAGTAATTGAGCCGTTGAAAAGAACTTCACCAGAAGCATCAACCTTGTCTGTATAAACTACATGGGCATCGGTTTTAATATTAAAATCTATAGATTTTTTTTGTTCCTGGTTTAAAACTCTGATTTCCTTGACTAGCAAGGAAGCGTTTAGAGGCTTTTGGTTATATAAAACATTTAAATTTTTGACAGTTATGTTCGGAGGAATATAATCCATAATCTTTTTTATCAGATTATAAATTTCTTCCTCTGATTTTTGGGATTGCCCCGTATCAATTGCATCTGGCGGCGCATGGTAGGAATTAAATTCTTTTACAAAATCAATTAATTCTACAACATTTAAGTCTACGCCATTAATTGAAATGCCTTTTAAAATTGAATTGTAATTCTTTTTTAATAATGGAAGGATCTTATATTTTACGTGAGTATTTTTTACAGAAACAATTGTTCGCCCGTCTTTATCATTTACATTAATGCCCTTAACTCCAAGGTATGCCAGCACCGAAGGAGAAATAGATTCATACGAAACTATAAGTCCTGTTTTTTGGGCAACTTGAGAAACAACAAGCTCCGAATATTTGTCTACAATTTTACTGAGCCTCTTGTACATTGGCACAGACAAAAGAATTGCCAGAGAGAAAATAAAGAGAAAAATTATAATGCAGATTTTAGTTATCAACGACAACCTTTTCATCTTTTCTCTAGGCCTTCCTCAAAATATCAAGAGGTTTTTCCTTGCCGGCTTTTACCGAAGGAATAATTGATACCAACAATGCCAAAAGCACTGTAGACAAACTGATTAATATTACCTGCGAAAAAGGAAGATTCACAGGAATTGTCTGAAGATAATATGCAGGGTCCATAAGACGGATTGCATTTATTTCTTCTGCAGGTATACCTTTTAAATAATATCCTGCTTTTGCAATTACATTTACAAGCTTTTCTATAAACTGAACAATTTCATTTGCGTTTACAGCAGCAAGTAGTCCAAACGGAAGTCCAAGTGCAAGACCTCCAAGTCCGCATGTTATTCCTGTAATTATAAACGCAAACGTTATTCCAGATGGAGTTGCACCAATGCTTTTTAAAATTGCAATTTCCTTGCGTCGTTCCATTACAAGCATGATGATTGCAGATGATATATTTATAGAAGCAACAAGCACAATAAGAATCATAATGAACACGAGCATAACTTTTGTAGAAGAAAAGTTTTCAAACTCGGCGGCGTGAACCTGATCCCATCTATAGAAGTTTATATACTTTCCATATTCTTTTTTAAGTTCGCGCTGGATTCTTACAAGGTCCGGCGAATAGCTTTCGGGAGTTTCAATCATTACTGTAAATGAAGCATTTGCTAAAGAAACAAATTTGTAGGCGGCTTCAAGAGGAATGAAAACCCAAAGTGCATCAAGCTCCTGATAGCCGGAAGAAACAATTGCTGAAACTTTAAATGAGGTTAGCTTTGGGGATTGTTTGCCATCTGTAGTTTTAATAGTAATTACGCGGAAGGTGTCGCCTGCATGAAGGTCCAGCATTTGTGCCATTTTTTGTCCGACTACTGCATAAGTAGCTGCGCCTTCTTCCTGATTTTGAAAATCAAGAACGTCGCCTTCTATTATTGTAAACAAATCTGTAAAGGCTTTGTTCTTTGTAAATATATCTTTATCAAGCGCGCGGATCTGAGCGCCTGTCCTCATCTTTTTTCCGGCAGCTAAAGCGGTTACTCCAATTTCTGGATAAACTTCTAAAACTCCATTTACGTTTTTGAACTGTTTAGAATATTCGCGGTAGCTTTGCGGATTTTGAGTATCCTTTAATTTTGGCGAAACATAGGCCTGAATATTATTAGAAGAAAGACCTATGATTCTGTCTGTCATTCCCTGAATCATTCCGTTTGTAATAGAAAGAACAACTACAAGAGGAACAATGCTCAGACCTATGCACAATAAAGCCCCCCAGAGACTTTTTCTTGCCGAAGATTTTTTCTCTGCTTTTGGGAAGATGAGGCTTTTTGCAAACATAAGTGATGAGCGGAATGTCATTGGCCTGTCCCTTTTATCTGAGTTTTTTCAAGCTTGCCCTTTACAATCTTAAAACAGTTGCCACCTTTCTGGGCAAGTGTTAAATCGTGAGTTACAAGCAGCAAAGTTTTCTTGTATTTTTCGACCATACTAAAAAGAAGATCTCCGATAAGTGCTGCATTAGCAGGGTCCAGGTTTCCGGTTGGTTCATCTGCAAGAATTAAAGAAGGATTATTTATAAGGGAACGTGCAACTGCAACACGCTGGCGTTCTCCTCCAGAAAGCTGAGAAGGAAGATGATCCCGTCTGTCATAAACACCAACATCCTGTAAAAGTGCAGCAGCTTTTTCTTCTGCTTCTTTTTTTGGAACCCCCGCAATATACGCTGGCATATAAACATTTTCGAGTGCTGTAAAATCTTTTAAAAGATAATGAAACTGAAAAATCAAACCAAGAAATGATGAACGATATTCTGCAATTTCTGTTTCTTCAAGCTTTGAAAGATCATACTGCGCGTTAGTTCCAGCTAACACAGTTCCTGCTGTAATTTTATCTATTCCACCAATTATATTAAGAAGAGTACTTTTGCCGCTTCCACTTTCGCCGACAATTACAACCTTACTGCCCTCTTCTACTGTAAGGTTTAAATCTTTTAAAATTGTAAGGCGCTCGCTGTCAGAGATATATGTTTTTTCAAGATCTTTAATTTGCAAAATATTACTCATGATGAAGCACCTCCGCTACTGTCATTTTTAATACATTCTTACTTGCTGCCCATGATGCAAGCAAAGGAGAAATAATTCCAAACAAAGCAATCATTACAACTTCTCTAAAGAATATTCTTGCAGGAATATTTGCATAAACTGCATAAGAAGAATTCTCCTGAACATACATCAGATTCTGGCGGTTGAAAATTGCCGTTGCCGCATATTGAAGCCAGTACATTATTCTGGCAGCAGCATTAAACATAAACCCGGTATTTACACTTATCAATAATCCAAGAATTACACCAAAGAATGCTCCCACCGCACCTGTTGTAAAGCCCCTCATTATAAAGATTGTCTTTATATCTTTATTTTCGGCACCAATTGCAGAAAGTATTGCAATCTCGCTTCTTCGTTCAAAAACAAGACGGCGCATACCATTGTAAATATTTATTCCTACTACAACAAAGATTATTGCAACAAGAAGGAGCAGCATATTTTTTTCTATACGAAGAGCTCCAAAAAATGATTTGTTGTATTCACGCCAGGACTGCAAAGCTGGTTTAAGTTCAAGGCCAGCGGCTTCTTTTTCAAGGAGTGCAATTGTTCTTGCATCCTCCTGAGAGTTTTTAAGCTTGATGCCATAGATTTTTTCTGCGGCTTTACCAAAGTGAGTTTCTCCGGCATCAAGATTTATAAAGGAATAAGCGCTGTTTATGTCTGAATAGCCTGTTCTAAAAAGACCTGTAACAATAAAGTTTCTGTCTCCGCTTAAAAGAGAAACATCGCTTCCACCGCTGAGTACTAAAAGATTTACAGTTTCTCCAACTCCAACTCGCAGATGATGAGCAAGAGTATAGCCCAGTACAATATAATCAGGTTCAGAAAGATCAAACTCTCCGTCGACTATTTTAAGCTCTTTATTAAAGCCTTTGTCATTTATAAAAACTTCCGGATCTATTGCCCTGATTACCGCTGCATTTTCGCGGCCAGTTTCATCTGTCATTAAAGTCTGGGCTTCGTAAAAAGGTGTAACAGAAAGAACGTTTTTATTATTGTTGCAAAGCTTCATAAACTGCTCAGAGCTTTCTTCTGGTACATGCTCTGCCCTTATATGATATGAAGAAACTTCCATAATGGCGTCTATAAAATTCATTTGAAATCCGTTCATTACGCTCATTACTGTTATAAGAGTCATAACGCCAAAGCAGATTCCAAGAGTTGCAAGAAAGGATGTAACGGCAGAACGCCCCTGTCTGTCTACACGGGCAAAACGGCTTGAGACTGTATGTATCCATTTTAGCTTTGAAACTAATCCTGCTTTATTCATAACTCTTTATTCGTCTTTGAACTCCGTTTACATAATAAACATCACGAACCTTAATATAATTTTCGTATTCTGCCTTGACAGTGTTTATACTGTCAAAAACAATTGTCGTGTTGTAGGTTCCTTTTGTTTTGTACTCTGTTTTTGTGCGCAAAACTCCATTTTCGTAGTATTCATAATCTGGCGGAATGTTGTCCGGATTATCTCCAAGCTTATCAATCTTGTCATATATGAATACCTGTTTTTGAACCGTTGATTTTTCAGAAACAGTTTCACTTGTTATACGATTCTTCTGGTCATAAGTCCAGGTTGTCGTAGAAATAAGCTTATTGCTCTGTTTTTTAGAATCAGATTTTTTTGAATCTTCTTCTGTCTGTTTAGGAACTTCATATTTTAGAGTCCTTATAACTAAACCATTTTCATTCAATTTAGAAACAAAAAGTGTGTCATCTGCTTCAATTATTTTTTGAACAGGATTTTTTGATTGACCTTCGTATTCATACTTTTCTACAAGCTTTATTTTGGCATTTTGAACAGATTCCATGTTCCAGTGTTCTTTTTTAGTAAGTCTGAAAAACTCATCATAAAAAAGTCTGATTGCCGCTTTATTAGAATAATGAATAAGAACAGCATCTCCCTGCTCCTTTTGAACAGGAAAGAATAATTCCTGGCCATATTCCATTACTTTAAGCCGGTTATAAGAATCTAAAAGACGTTTTTCTACACTTTCAACCTCAGGCACTGTCATATTGGTTTGACCAGTTTCTTCCTGGCCTGCCTCTTCTTCTACCTGCTCTTTTTCTTCGGTTGTATTTTCAATAATTGGAGGAATAAAATTGTTATCATCTTCGAGGAAGTTTAAAACTTCATTTCCAAGGCGCTCTTCCTCAAGAGAAACAAGCATGGAATCTATCCACGATGCATCATCAAGCGAGGCGCTGTAAAAACCTGTGCTGTCATAAATACCAATACATTCAGGATATGCCTCTTCTAAAAGATAACGCACTGTATGTTCCTTAAAAGAATGACGGAGCATAAGGTTTTTAAAATATTGTGGGGCTTTTCCTTCCATGAATTGCTCAAAAATATACTGCTGCACCTCTTTGTCAGGCGGATTTTTTTCTACTACTTTTTTTTGAGAACAAGAAATGAATGTCAGAACGAACAGGAACAGCCCTGCCAATAAATATTTATTCAAATTTACAAACCCAAAAAGTCGTTTATATAATTTTCGGGATTAAATGGTGAAATATCATCATATTTTTCACCTGTGCAGACATATGCTACCGGTATGCCCAGCTCTCGCCCGATAGAAACTGCAACACCACCCTTTGCTGTAGAATCGTATTTTGTCATTATAATTGCATCTACGCCAACAGCTTCATTAAAAACTTCGGCCTGACGCAAGGCATTTTGACCTGTTGTTGCATCAATAACGATGAGCTTTTTATAACAGCCTTCATCTGCTTTTGTAGTACATGTTTTATTGATTTTTTGAAGCTCGCGAACAAGGTTTTCTTTGTTATGAAGGCGGCCTGCTGTATCTGCAAGAACAAGGCCCGAACCTTTTGCTTTTACGGCTTCTGCAGCATCGTAAACAACTGCCGAAGGATCAGAACCATGCTGATGACTGATAACACGAACACCAATTTTATCTGCATGCATTGCAAGCTGTTCAATTGCAGCGGCTCGGAAAGTATCGGCAGAAGCAAGAACTACATTCTGCACACCTTTACCGGCATACATGCGTGCCATTTTGGCAACAGAGGTTGTTTTACCTACTCCATTTACACCAAGAATCATCCAGATGTTTGTCTTATCGGGCGTTGGTTCCAGAGCTACAGATTTTACGCTTTGCAAAAGAAGAGTTTTAAGCTCTTGAACTACTGCAGCTTCATCAGAAATCTTCTTTTCTCTACAAATATCTTCAAGCTCTTCAACTATCTGAAAAGCTGTTTTTGCACCGATATCTCCTTCTACAAGGATATCAGTTAATTCATCATAAAAATCATCATTTATGGCAGACTTCTTTTTGAAAAGCGCCTTGAATTTTTCACCAAAAGATTTTTTCATATATTACTCCGTTGTATTTGTTTCTGGTTCTGGCTCAGGGACCACAATCTCCTCTGGCTCAGGTTCCGTGTAATCAAAGCTGATTTTTGTGCTGGCTGGTAATACGCTGTTTGCTGCATGAAAATATCTGTATAGTTCAAACACAAACCAAACACCGCATGCAATTGAAATACCCGTAAAGACCTTTGATGTTATGCTCCAGATTTGAGATTCGTTCAAAATGTCTTCAAGCATTTTTGTATCTTCAGGGTTTTGCGATATACCATTTTTTAAATATCCTTCAAAAAGAGTTGTATAGTTTTTTAGTCGGCCAGTAGTTGCAATTGTTGGAACAAGAGAAGTTACAAGAATACTGTAAGAAAGGTACATTTTCTTTCTATACTTTTCTATATATTCGCTGTGATCAAGCGGCTTTACCTTTGCTGTATATAGAGCTCCATCTTCAAGCTTGTTTTCGGGGATATATAAAAATCCCGAAGTTTTATCTTCTGAAATAAACTCTCCAAGAACTGCATTACCGTTTATTTCGATTTTTGATTTTCCATCGCTTAACACTTGAGAAGGAAGTCCGTTTATAAGAAATTGTCCTTCCAGATCTTTTTTTGTATCTATATAAACAGTTTTTGTTTCGAGCGGTTCAAGAGAAACATTTATTTCGTAGTTTTTGTTTCCCTCAAAATAATAATTTGTTCCTGCATTTTTATAACCATCTGCAGTAAACTGAATAAAATGAACACCCGAATCAATTGTAAAAGACTGTTCAGTAACATTGTATAAAATATCATCAATGTAGGCGTGCACCATATCATAAGACGCAGGTTCTGAAACAGTAATTTGAATTGTAACAGGCATGGAATTAGTTATAGCAGGCGCAAGAGCACTAGCGATATTTGAAGCCATAAAGTCTGCATCATCAATAGAGCCAATTTCGGTGATTGTTGAAACTGTTTTTCTGCCTGGGAAAACTACAGCCTCTATTGTTACAGCAAGATATTCATCATAAGCAGTTATCTGCCCTGTAATAAGACAATTTATTTTTGCGTTTACAACTTCTTTTTCAAAAACTGCACTCTTTATGCCGCTTTCCATTGCAAGATTTGATGGAGTAAATAAAGAAGAAATATCATTTTTATAAAGAGAAACTTTTTCGCTTTCGGTGTCTTTATAATTAAAAAAGCTTTTTTTGGTAGAGGTTGAAACAGCCTGAACAGTCTGGGCATTTTCTTCTGCTATAGACTCTTCAAGCTCATGCTGCTTTTGAAGGTTCTCTTCAAGTTTTGTTTTTATTTCCTGGATTTTTTTATTCTGCGCTTCGATTTTTCGGTCAAGCTCAGACTGTCCGTATTTTTCCAGAAACAGGCTGTCTCGCTTTTTTATTTCGCTTGAAAGCTGCAAGAAGTAGGAACTCTTTTCCTGACGAAGCTTGTACAGTTCACGTTCTGCCTTTTCATCTTTATAAAGATTTCTGTACATATTTGAACTGAGCTTTTCAAGAATGCGTGCAGGAAACATTACAGCAATTCCGTCTGCAACAGAACCTGTCTGATTTCTTGTAAAAGAAAACTTTTGAGCACCTATAACCCATTCGGTTTGTGTTGTGGCTGCAAATATATTTGAGGAAAGTAATAATAATGTAAGAAAAAGCTTAAACTTCCTCGTCATCATCTCCACTGCCGTCCATTGGAAGGCCTTTCCACTTTGCTACAAGGTAAGCATTCATAAATTCATCAAGGTCACCATCCATAACACCCTGAATATTTCCTACAGAATATTTTGTGCGGTGATCCTTTACCATAGTATAAGGACAGAAAACATAAGAACGAATCTGGCTTCCAAAAGAGATGTCTTTTTTCTCTCCTGCAAACTTAGAGTTTTCCTTTTCTTTCTGTTCACTGTAATATTCATAAAGTCTTGCTTTGAGCATGTTCATACAAGACTGTCTGTTCATAATCTGGCTGCGCTCACTCTGGCAGGCAACAACAATTCCTGTTGGAATATGAGTAAAGCGTACGGCAGAGTCTGTTTTGTTTACATGCTGACCACCCTTTCCACCTGCACGATATGTATCTACGCGTAAGTCTTCAGGACGGATATCTACTTCGATAGTGTCATCTAGAACCGGATAAACATAAACAGAAGCAAAGCTTGTATGGCGGCGGGCGTTGGCATCAAATGGAGAGATTCGTACAAGACGATGAATCCCACCTTCGCCCTTGAGGTAGCCGTATACAAAGTCTCCTGAAATTTGAATTGTGATAGATTTAATTCCGCCCTCTGCTTCAAGTTCGTCTAGAACTTCTGTTTTATAGCCGTGACGTTCTGCCCAGCGTAAGTACATACGGCTTAGCATAAAGGCCCAGTCACAAGCTTCGGTACCACCAGCGCCTGCATGTACTGTAAGATATGCATCGTTCTGATCAACTTCACCAGAAAGGAGATTTAAGATATTTAATTTTTCGAATTTTTGTTTAGCGGCTTCGTACATCTGGCGAACTTCAGTTTCTTCATCCTGCCCACCGGATTCGGCAGCAAGCTCATACATGGCATCAAGGTCGTCCATGTCTTTTAACAAGTCTCGCCATGGCTCTACACGGTTTTTAAGCCTGCGTACCTGCGCCATAACTTTTTCTGCAGCCTCATGGTCATCCCAAAATCCGGGAGCCTCCGACTGCTTCATTTTTTCTGCAATAGATTTATCAATGGCGTCCGAGTCAAAGACGCCCCCAAACATTCATAATTTCTTCGCGTAACTGTTCGATTGGTAATTTTATCTCTTCTAACATTCTTTAAGAATATCAGTTAAAAGAGATTTTTACAATAAGCGGATTGCTTCGCTCGCAACGACGGGTTATTCCGGGATTGCGATACGATCCAAGGTATAATTCATCCAGATTTTTGTTTGAAGAGGATAAACGTGGGCTACTTTTACAAAGCCTTTTGCGGCTTCTTCGAAGTCGCCGGTGAAGAAATAGGCTTCTGCAATGTAGAAAAGTACACGATTTCTTACACTTTCGCTGATGTTGGTGCCGTTGAGTTTGTTTAAAAGGACTATGGCTTCTTCGTATTTTTCCTGAACAAAGGTATTTTTAAGAACTTCGAAAAGGAGGAAGTCGTCGCCAGAGTCTGGGGAAATTAAATCTTCTTCAAAAAAGTATGGTGAAACAGGAGTTCTTCCCGATTTTGATGAATATCCGGAGAACTGTGTTGCAGATTTTGCAATTTCATCAGAAATCAGAGTATCACCCTGGCCCTGACCTTCTACATAATTAATAAATGGAAGCGGAGTTTCTCTTAAAGTTCCGTCTGTATACAGTTTTTCATCACTCTTTTTCTTTGGCTCAATATCCTTTTGCTGCGGTGCAATAAGATGAACACCATCAACAGTTGAGTTCATAGAAACTAAAATCAAATCAAAGGGACGATCTGTAAAAGCAATTACTGCATAAAAGTAATCATTGTAGTCCCCAACAGAATCTGTATAACCACAGGCCTCTGCAGGAAGCTCTGCAACAAAATATGCACTGCTAAGCTGATTATATGAAGAAATTGGTCTTGTATCGCGGTAAATAAGAAGCTTTGTAATTTGAGGCTCCGGATTTTGAGGAAGTGTCCAGTAAATATTTATTCTTGTACCCTTTGCAGCTACAGCCTGAATGTCGGTTACAATAGGTTTATTCTGTGCACAAAGACTTGCCGCTATTGCGAGAAGTAATGATAAAACAATGACATTCTTTTTCATATACAGTCCTTAATAAATATTCCTCAACAAATCAAGAATTGAAGGGCGCTCAACAGCATTGCGGATTTCGTCTACAAGCTCCTGACCTTTTACTTCATTCTTAACTACAGCGTTTCCTTTTTCGTCTGCAGCAGGAACGTTATCTACAGCATTTCCGTTTGCATCATTATTTGCTTTTTGTACAGGCAAAGAAACAAGTACAATTTCATCATCAATATTTATTTTATCATAAAATCCGTGATTTTCTATAGTTGCTTCAGAGATTTCTTCGCCTGCTGTTGTAATTGTAATTGAACCAAGAACATCAGCATCGCGGTAGTACAAGCCTACTCCAGAATCTGCAGTACGGATCTGACCTTTTTTAATAATCTTAAGCTGGGCATCCTTTACAATGTTTTCTGATTTTCCAAGGTCAACGAGGATTGTCTTTCCGTTACGTGCAAGGATCTTTCCGCGAACAGCAAGCTTTTCCAAAACTGAATTGCGGAAGCGGCGCAAAACTGTAGAAAAGCGGTTGTTTCCAGTGCAATAGAAGGAATTCTTTGAAACCTCAAGGCCTGTACGTCCGGAATACATTGTGCTCGAAAGCGTCATGTCGTTTTCACCTTCGCTGAGCGAAAGGATAATAAAATAATCAAAACCACCGGCACGTGAATTTTTGAAGGCCTCTCCATAACCGCTGACAGGAGTAACCTGAGTTTTTACAGAAGTAATTGCTACGCCAGAGAAAATATCGGCAGCAGCATTTGCAACAAGGCGGTTTGTATCTGCATGAATAAAAGTAGAATTTGTATCTTCATAGAAAACTGCAATATTCCAGCGTGTTTTATCTAAATAGAAAGGTTCAACATTCCACTTTTTGCCAAGTGTATCTGTAAGAAGATAATTATATGCTTCAATTTTATCATTAAGCTCTGTCAAAAGCTTTTTACCGCCAGCTTTAGAAATCTGTTCACTGTTATGTTCTTTTATAAACTTAAGCTGTTCAAGGTAAAGCTCATGCATTCCGTTTATTTCAAGAATATCTGCATAAGCGGCACGTGCTTCGTAATTCATAGGATCAAGCAAAAGCGCACGCTGATATTCATAAACTGCCCCGGAACCATCATAGCGCGAAGCATACTGTTTTGCATTTTCAACATGATACTGGGCATAAAGCGAACGATGAGAATCTTCAAGCGAAAGTGCATTTCGAACTTCATTTTCCAAAGCACTTCGCATAATTTCGTCCTGAGGATTAATTGAAAGGCCTGCTGTCCAAGTTTCAATTGCCCCTGCAATATTTCCAAGCTTACACTGAGAAACACCCTTTATAAACCAGGCATTTGTATTTTTACGGTTGCGGCTTATAAGATAATCGCTTATATCAATTACTTCTTTATATCTTGACTGCTTATATAAAACTGTAGAAAGCATGTCGTAAGCCTTGTCATAATCACTGTTTACTTCTACAGCAATACGTGCCTGCTTTTCTGCAGTAACGTAATCACCTTTCATAGAGTAAATAATAGAAGCAAGATAATGAACTTCGCTTTCTCCCGAATAATAAGAAAGAGCCTGTCTAAGATAATTTTCTGAAGCTTGAGTATTTCCGCGTTCTGCATTTACAAGTGCCAGAGACAAAAGAGCCTTGCGGTTTGTATTCTGTCTTTTA
>JBGVAV010000007.1:0-18325 GCA_045224915.1 Treponema sp. | reverse complement strand
AGATTTGTATTTAGTCACCCATGCAGACAAAGTATTTGGTTTAATGCCGTATTCTGGAGCGAATACTGTCTGTGATTTTCCTGACTGAATGTATTCCTCAACAATTTTCTGACGTTCTTCACGACTGTAATTTGATCTCATAATTTCTTCCACCTTGCGTAGAAGTTTAGTTCAAAGATTTATTTTTGGAAAATACATGAGAATTGACGTTTACGTTTTAGGTTATTCCATTTAGGTTTTGTTTTTTGTAACATCCAGTCATTGATGGTTTTGGAATAATCCGTACTTTTTTCGCTATCTTTATATTCTTCAAGTTTATCTTTGCATTCTTCCCAATATGCTATTAAATCTACTTTATCATTTGTTATTTCAGAGAATATGAAATCAAAACATGAAGGTATCAGTTTGATATTTTTCTCATGTTTGGTTGGTTTCCAAAAATCAAATAACCATAGTGCTTCCTGTAATATCTCACCTGGTAGATTATTTTTCCTTTTTGCAATGTCATCATATATTTCCCGGAATGTAAGAGCTATACAATACATTACCTGTAATTCGACTTCTTTTTGTGTGGGGTTATTATAAGGGTTAGTTTTTGTTATTAAAGCTAACATGTCAAAATATAGTGTTTGTATAACATAGGCTTGAGCCTTATTGATGTAGTTTGATTTTAGAGAGTCACTACAAAAATTTTTAATTAGTGTTTCAAATTCACGTAGATTATCTATTTTGCTTTCTTTTTCTTCGATAAGTCTTTGTATGATTTTAGTAGCTCTTGCTTTTTCATTTACATTTGAAAGAAGAGCATCCATTCCAATACTGTCTGAGAATAATTTTACTATCTGTCCGATTTTTATTGTTCCGTGCTGCATCTGTTCCATAGTCTACCATCCTTTGCTGCTTGTTAGATGAAAACCATTTCCTTGCGGACATTCATAAACATATAAAGTTATACCAGCTTGTCCTCTTATTTTAACCATTTTTTCAGCATCATATCTAGTTTCATAAGTATCTTTTTTATTTCCTTGATGGTCCCTACAGTCACAAGTTGAGTTTTTCTTTTTACAGTAATATTCTGTCGGCTTTAAATGATATTTACCACAGGTATTACAATAATAAGGTGTAAACTTATTTTCAGAAGATTGATAATTCGCACTCCGTTGGGCCTCCGCTAAACTATTATAAGCCGAAAGCGGATTACCTGTTTTTGAAAAACAAGTATTGCTCTTGTGTGGAATGTAGATTTGATTAAGATTCATTTTCATATTTGTCTCCTAAATATTTGTTTTAATCAAATCTTAAAAGGCAAAATAGATTTTTTAAATGACGTTTTTTGGACAAAAAATTATTTTTTTTCACTTGTAATCAGCTTCCAAACTCTCTCCGATGTCCAACTCTCACGCCCTTTGCTATCGGGGAGGGTCTCTCGCAGTAAGCTATCTCCATTCCAATTTTATCGCCAGCCCGCACCAGAGCCGCTGTCCATTTGTAATAACACGCTTAAAACCTTTCTCACTCATTCTCATACCAAGCCACTTCTGGCTCATTACACGCTCATTGTTTTTGCTACACCATTTGATATAAGTCTGATAAAGAAGATTTGTAGGAAGACGCCACTGTAAAGACGCATCCAGCTCCAGGCAGTCAGTCACGAAAGTTCCGACACTATCCATATCCATTCTGTATTCTTCGTTTGCTTCTCTTACTGCAGCTGGTTCTTCAAGTCCTTCTTTCTTCCACATCGCATAGCCTTTCAAAAGCCAGTTCAGGATTCCGGAGTTTTCTGCAATCAGTTTTTCTGTCAAGTTCTTATCTCTCTGCTCAGGAGGAATAGTCACAGTAAAAGGAATCATTTTAATACGACGCCAGATTCCGTTATCAGCTCCTCGGATTTTCGGTTTATGGTTTGTTGCCATAAAAATCTTAAAGGTCGGCTTAAAAGAAAAATACTCTCCATACAAGAACCTGGCAGTTAGAGCATCTTCACCGGTTACCATTTTAATAAGGCTTTCGCTAATCTGTCGGCCCTGTTCTATTTCACTTGTAGTAACAAGCCGCATTCCTTTAAGGCGAGCAATATCGTTACTCTGTTCAGAGTTCTTTTTCATAAAGGTTTCAATGCCTGTGCTTAAAGCATAATCTCCAAAGAGCTCAAGCATTACATTTAAGAAAGTTGATTTACCATTGGCACCTGTTCCCCACAAAATAAAAAGACACTGTTCGCTTACATCGCCGCTCAAAGCGTAACCCATAGCTTTTTGAATAAAGCGGATAAGCTGCAAATCCTTATTGAATATCTGCATTAAAAAAAGATTCCAGGTAGGACACTCTGCATCCTTTTCATAAATAAAGCGGCTCCTCTTCGTAATCAGATTTTTAATATTGGGCTCTCTCGCTTTTCCGGTTTTCAAATTCAGCGTAAGCCCTTCAACATTAAAAAGGTAAATATCAGTATCAAGCTCTTTTTCAATTACTTTGATAGAAGGTTGCATTTTCAAAAGTCCAACAATCGCCTGAATGCGACGGAAGCTTTCACTCTTTATAAGGTGCTTTTCAAAATCAGATTTCAAAATGCGGTCATTTATAAAACGCATAATTCTGTACATCTGATGAATAAAAATCGGAATACGCTCCTGCACAAAACCACGTGCATCAATCTCCCAGTTAGTTCCGTTCCACACAAGAAACTTATCCCAGGTAATACAGTAGCGGATAGTGTCCTCATAGGCCCTTAAAAAATAAAGCGTGTTCGTAAGGTCAGTAAACTGCATTTCACCGCTTACGTATTTATTCGCCTTCATTTCAAGACCGATTTCTTCGAGGACCGCTTTTTCATTTTTAGAAAAATCTATTTCACTCATCTATCATTCCGTTTTCTTTCAAAAGTCTGTACATCTGAATCAGCTTAAACTGCAGCTGCCCATAGCCATCCAGCACACCATATTCCCCGGTCTTTTTATCAATTTCATCCATATGCTCATAAATCAAAATTAAAGAACGAGGATAATCAACAAAGCGCTCCAAAGTAAACCAGGCCGCAAACTTTTCAGCTTCTTCGCTTGGCTTCATATCTGGAAAGATTTTAAACTTTTTATAAATATCTATATCATCACGAAGCGTCAGATAAAACTCTTTCGCCTCATTCCAGCAATCCATTGGAATGTAATCCTGTGACACCTTTATATTTCTTTTCATAAGCTGCCAGCCTCGTGAACAAAAACTTTCACAGCTCTTCCTGCCGCAGTTCTGTCATCATCAAAAATAACTTCCGGCCAGAGGATCCACCAGCCTTTAAGGTCAATATCATATTCATCTACCACGTCATAAAAGATAATTCCGTTCTCAACATCTTTTACAACTGCAGGAAAGTTCACCACATTTCCGTCAGGCTTCCTAGCCCAAATAGAAACAGTTTCATAGCCCGAAAGGTCGCACTTAGTATCAATAAGAATTCTTAATTTTGATTTCGCTCTGAAAAGCCATTTCATATACGACACTCCAATTCAATCTCTGTCGCAATCGGACAGAACAAAGTCACCACATTATTTGCTTCTCTGATTTTTCCACGGATCCAATCCCAGAAACCCATAACAGTTTGAACCGCCCTGAAGAATAATCGGGAGGCAAAAGGCAAAGCCGCCAGCTGTACTTCATCAAGATTATTGCGGAAGACAACTTGTTTTCTTATAACCTCAGTTTCAATCTCAGGTTCAAGCTGTAGCAATCTTTTCCAGCTTAAAGTTTTTCCAATCGAATCTGCAGGAACTAAAGCATCATCGCCGCTTCTAAAAAGAAGCCTCTGATAATCTTTCAAAGCCACAGGCTCAAACACATCATTAAACTGTCGTGTCATAAAATGCTTGCGGCTCAAAAGAGTAGCCATACTTTTTCTTTCAGAAAGCAGCCTTGCAAAATACATTCTCTTTGCAAAACTGTCTGAAACTCCAAGCCCATGGTTTCCGGCATTCCTTATATGCAGCTGATGTCTTCCTGCAGTTCCAGCCACAGCTTTGATTTCGTTAACAATCTTTTTCAAAACAGATTTTCTGTTTACTGCAGAACTCACATTTATGACAGCCGCTTCATTTACAGCGTAGTTAAAATTATCTGGAGTAACATCATGAAAAGTTATGTAGAAACTCGGGTAATCATTTATCTGGCGTCTGCTCACATAACAGTCTTCAAGATAGCCTCCGGTCAAAACATCATAAACATCATCATCTTCAAACTCAGAATAATCCCACAGAATGTCGTAAGGTGTTACAGGTATTCCGCCACTAACTGAATTATCCCAGACTAAAACAGGAATTGGAGAATAGAGCCCAAAGTAAAGCGGATTCTCATATGTTTGCCCATTTTCTGTATATCTTCCCCAGATATATTCATCAATATAAAGTGTTACATGAATCCATCCTGATTCGCGGCCAACAAGAGAAATTTTATCATAATTATAATTTATCATTCCCCACCATTTACCAACTGGTCCATAACGTGGATTATCGTTGCTGGATGCAATAAAAGGCAGAATGTAAAAATAATCAGGGTCATAACAATAATTCCAGAAATCCGAAGTAGTCGGTTTGCGATAGTAATAATAAAACTCTATCGCAAGTTCTCCGTCATCCCTCTGGTCATAGGGCGGAAAAAATTCATAAACAAAAATGTAGTCTTCTTCATAAAGCTCTACATCCGCAGTTTTTCCGCCAAGACCTTGTTTCCAGATATAATTATTTTTAAGATAGTTTGTTCCTATATGCTGATTACCCGCTATGGTGGTTCCCATATTAAGCTCCGCTTACAGTAATCTGCCAGTCAATCTGAAGACTATCTGCAGAAGTCACGTTTACGCTCGGAGTAATCTGAGCATAAGCCAGGCACTTAGCTGCAGCTGTATTTCCGTTCATCAAAGCAACTTCGTTAATTCCGTTTGCATTCAAATCACCTGCAGCAAAGCTTGTGCGGTAAAGAACAACATTCTGTCCAGAAGAACCAAAAGCCGCCTGAGTTTTTGGATAAGTAGAATCAAGTTTTTTGAAAGAACCTGTCGGAGTGTTTACTCCTGTGTTGTTCTTTGGTGTGCTTCCAGTCCAGCCAGTTCCAACACGCATATAGCCGTTAGTGGCATCCACCTTATCCTGAGTTGGATTCGAAATCAAAAGGTCCGCAATCATTCCATCACCCTGATTAGTGATTGTGTTGTGATGTCGGAAAATCATAGGGCGTTCTTTCAGCTTAAAAAGATTACGCCAAAATCCATTCTTAAAATACTTTACATGACCATTACAGTCGCGAACCGTAACAGTAACCAAGCCTCTAACTTTCCCTTTTGAACTAATCATTTACATACTCCCATAATCAAACCAAATACCAGCGACGTAACAATCACGCCGCCAGTTCCACCAATCAAAGCACCATAAAAGAACTGGTCTTTCTTTTTCTGGGCTTCTTCCTTTAATCTTTTATTTTCTGCTTCCAACGAAAGCTTTTGTTTTTCAAGTTCATCAGCTCTTTCTTTTTCATAAGCAAGCTCACCGCCAACTTCAATCAAAGCAGCCTTCACAGCTTCCTGAGCAGTACGCTCAATTTCTTCTTCTGCAATTTCCATAACTTCCTCAATTGTCAGCTCGCTTGCAGCGTTGTCGGAATCTTTCTTTTCCGTCGTTGATTGCGTCGCAGACTGAGCCATAAGATTCTGCAAGCTCACGAGCATCAGCACGCTCAATACGAGTAACCGCTTCCTCCCGTTTAGCCGCAGCCTTAGCATTGATTTCATCAATATCCTCCTTCGCAGTGGTTGAGTCCGTCGAAACCACCGCACGTTCTTTCACAAAGAGAACCGTGAATATCGCCACAAACACAGCCCCTAGCCAAATAAAAATCTTCTTAATCACTTCCCAAACTTTCTTCATCCGTTTCCTTCCTTGAAAACTTAAAGTCCTTAAACTTCTGAATCTCTCTTCCGGCAATTACCGTAAGAGCCACAGTCAGCCATTCAGCGCCGCCAAGTACACCGCAGCAAAGAAGCACAGTCGCAACAATAAAGATTACAAACTTCACGCTCAAAAGTTTTTCAACCAATCTTTGAAAACGAAAACTTATCATCCGCGTGCTCCGTCAATTGCATTACGAATCTGTTCAAACTGATAGTCAGCTCCAAACAAATCAACATTTTCGTCACTCGCTTTCTGTAAAGCTTCACGGTCTAAGCCTCTTACAATAATTCTGTAATCATTTGCCTGGTAATAAGGCTTCATGTCGCTCAAGCTTCTAAGTTCCGAATAAGGCTCCACGCAGTTAAGCACAACATCACGGCCACAAACACCAGCCACATGGCAGATTTCATTTTCCTTATAAAGTCTTGCTCCAAGCTTTCTGTCATAAAGCGTCATAAAGAAGGCTGCCTGAATATCATTCTTTTCCGGATTCTTCTTTGTAAAATATTTCTTAAACAAAGCATCTGCCGTAACACGAATTGCACAACCAGTCGCAAGTAAGAGGGCAAGACAAACCGAGCCCGAACAGTCCGAGCTTATAAGATTTTCCTTTCCACTTTCATAACGAAGAAACTGCATGCGGCCAAGAAAGTAGCGGTAGCGTTCAGCCTCGCTAAGTCCTTCTACAATTTCTTTTTCAGCTTCAAGCATCAGCCGCATTCTCAAATTGTTATTGTTATCCATTACATCCCCCGAACAATCAAAGTAATCACTGTAACTGCCACATTAAAGCAGGAAATCACACAGGCAATCACCGCCATATTTCTTCCGGCTTTTCCGTTGTCCGCCTTGATATGTTCTTCAAGTCTTCTGGCAGTTGCACAAACATTTGGATTAAACTGGCAGGCAGTGGACCTGTTATCCAGACAATCCATCCTTTTTTCAACAGCATTCTTAAACTCTTTCATTTCAGCTCTGAATCCAGAAAGCTCAACCTGTAAGCCGTTCATAGACTCAACAAGCAATTCAATTTTTTCTATAACGCACCTCCCTTAAACTCGCGTAACCCAAATCTCCGAAGAGAAAGCCTCTTCTTTTTTATATCTGAAAGTAAGTTCGTCAATTCTCACTTTCTTATAGCTACTGGCACCCTTAAGCCTTATATCCATAAAAGCACCAACACGAGCATGAATAAGAGGAATATAAGTTGTAAGATAATAAGCGCCTTTGCAGTTCACACATTCATTAAGAAAATCTTTTGCACGTCTCTGGCAGAAAGGCTCACTCTCAAATAAATCATCACTTAAATATTTAGAAGTAATGTTTCGAACAATCTGTCCGTGAGCTGTAATCTCCTCATCATCTTTTACAAATACGCTGTAGTTAGTTTCAGAAATAATTGCCCGACCAGTGATAGAAGCTTTACGAACTCCGATAAGATTTCCACCACGACCAAGCTGCACAATTGCCCGGTCTTTATAAGTAGTCGTGTCGTACTGAATCACGACAGGCTTGTCCTCACCAGTAACTTCCATCGCCTCTAAGAAGTCCTGCTCACTGTCTATAGAATCTGCATAAACAACGTTGCGAGTTTTTCCTTCTTCATTCTTTGCGGTATATATAGCTTCGTAATCGTTGTCAGAAATTATCTTTCTTGAATCATCAGTAAAAGGATAATAAGGCTGCATATCCTCATCGTACCAAACAGGTGCATCTGAATAAGACCAGAGCTCCTGGCGTTCTGTCTGAACATAACGTGTATATTTAAGACGTACATTATTTGCATACTTATCGCGGTTATTAAAAAAGCGGAAATGTGTAATCTCATTTTCATTAAGACTAAAGCTGGTTTCTTCGCTGTACTCATTCTGTAAGTCATAAGGACTTTCAATGAAGCTCAGCGTCAAATCCTTACCACATTCAACGACAGCGTTATAAGCCTTAGCTAAAGAACAAAGCTCCTTCCAGGCAGAGCCTGCAACAACAACATAAGGAATATCAAAATTAAGAGTTCCGCAGTTTATCTCGTTAGCTCCAATTCCACCGCGCGCCGCAATAATATGAACAAGAGAATTTTCTGGATGCGTTCTGTCGCAGACAACTGAATGAACAACAACCTGGGCATCAGTCCAGTTTCTCTGCAGCTTTGTATCATCAAGTTTTTTAGAAAGGTCTATCAGCCTTATTTTGCAAGTCATATCTGTATGACCAGTCATCTGTAGCTGGAAGCCGTCATCATCTACAAACATATGAAAGCGGAAGAAAGTATTAGTTCTTTCACCAAAGCAATACCAGATCTGAACGCCAAGCCCAGGACAAAACTCGTTATTAGAAAACACATCGTAAATATCTCTTGAGTTATCTAGAAGGATTTCACCCATATTTACAATGCCGCCGTCTTCGTTTTTATAAGAAGTCATCACACATTCAAGAATGTCAGAATCGCGGATATAAAGGTCACCGCTGCTAAGTTCAAAAATAACTCTTACAAAGGGGCGGCTATCTGTATTTTTGATTGCGTTCTCAACCTCAGGCGGAACTTCATAAAACTTCATACTCAGAGTGTAAGCCCACACCCCGTTTCCTATGTGTTAATTTGTACTACCTAATAGTTAACGCTAAATTACAATCTGAAGATTCTTTTCTGCGTTCCTGATATTCAAAACAATAATGCCGGTCACCTTAAAAAGCTGATTACAAAGCACAGTGTCCGCGCAGTTTATATCACACAAATCAGAAATCGGCACCAGGTCATAAAGGTCCAGCCAGATTCCTTCTTTCACATCAATCCATATTGTAAGCTTTTCAATTTTAGAAGAGAGGGGATAGTGTTCTGCAGAAAGGGGAAAATAAAGTTTAAGAGTTATCCGGGCATCGCTTTTATAATCAGCAGCAAGCTCAAAGCGGTAAATTAAAGGAAGTGTTTCTAAATCTGCAGTAACCTGATGTCCGTCAAAAAAGAAAGTTCTCTGCTTCTGCCAGGAAAGGTCAGGAACATTCATAGGCCAGTTTTCTGTAAAAGATTCTTCCGAACTTTTTACATCAACTCTAAGCTTAAAAGCTTCATTGTTTACACCGCGCAGCTCAAAGGCTTTGAAGTTCACATTCCTATAAATGATTTTTTCAAAGCCCCGGTCAGCATAAAGGTCAAAGCTTTCGTTGTCATAAAAAAACAAAAGGAACAGGCACTGTATCACAGAATAATCCAGCCGCGTAATAAAGCAACCTTCAATTTCCTTATGAGTGATAACAGTTTTCTCCCTGTTCCTTTTACCGATACATTCAGGCAGCACGTAGCCTTTCGACGTTAATCTTACAGTTTCCTCGCTGTATGGTAATGGAGTTAATTCACCGTCTCTTGAAACAGTCAGTGTGCAGTCTCTACCTTGAATTCTCATAAGGACATTCTAAGGGTAGATACCATTTCCTATGGGTTAATTATTGTTAGGTTTTGGGAAAGAAATTAAAACAAATATTTCTTAAAGTAATGTGCTGTATCTGTATTAAAATCATTTCCCATAGCATCTGTAAAAAGAAAGTTGTATAACATAATAAACATCGGATTCTGCTTTTCTTCCAGAAAAACAGTTGGTTCATTCGTTACAAGAAAATGTCGGTAGAATAACCTAATTCCATTTTGAATCATTTCAACAGAAGCTTCATTTATAAGTTCATATTCTCTTAAGTAATGGAAGAAATTAGTTATAAAATATGCCGAAAAGATTTTTCTTCTAAAAGTTAAATACTGGTCTTTTCCAGAAATATCCGGGAATGGTTGAATGATTAAATTATCATCTGGAATTAAATCTTCATTCATAAATAATTTAATTACTTTCCAAGTTGGCCTCGCTTTCTTAGTTTTAGTCCAGCGATTGATTAAAAGTTTTAAGTCTCCTGAATTGTTTTCATCAATTTCAAATCTTTTACTGTCCCAATAGTCATAAAGCTTCTTTTTATCTTTTACGAGTGCCAGGAACAAATCAAACACACCTTCCAATGGTTCCACAATTTTTGTGTATTGATAAGTCGGAAGATAATAATTGAACTGATATATAGCCAAAAGAATTGCACCATTACGATTATTATGAAAGTCTTTATGCTCCAGAGCTTTTTTACATAGCAATTCTATAAGCATGACAAATAGAATACATGATTGTATATTCAAGAAGCTTCTCTTCTGATATTCCTTCCGGTAAGTCAAATTGAAGTGCTTTCATATAAGGAATAAGTAAATCTATAATGGCGTATTTATCCCAACTATTTATATAATCTTTTTTTAATGCCCAATCTGTAAATTCATCCAACATATCCATAACCCGTTGAAAATCTGTGTTATGGATTAAATCAAAATCATAATCAGCTTTAGATAATTTCTGAATTTCCTTTTTTCTTGCTTCCCAATTAGTTTCATAGAAATCTTTAAGAGCATCCTGTCCAACAGAATTAACAAAGAGCTTTATAATAGTATTTGCTGTAAGCTTCATAAGAGCCTCCTAAAATTAGTATGATTGCATTTTATAGTTCAATTACTTTGCAGTCATAACTTTTTAGGGAATTCTTTTATATATTGTTAATTATTTCTTCTGCTTCTTCGGTATAATTAAACAAATCAGGAACAAACATTGTTAGTAAAACAAGATAAGGATGTTTCTCAGAATCATTCATTGTATAATTCAAAACCAACATTATAAAATTGAAAAGAATTACTCTTACAATATTTATCAGAGTTTTTTTCGGTATTGGAAAGAATGGATCAGATGATTTTGACACTTGCATAAGTGAATAAGGTGATGCATGAATGTAATTGCATGTAAGCCGATAAAAATCTAGCACTTTATCAGAATTGATCCTTTTTATGAGTTTTTCTCCCGTCATTTTTTCTTCAGAGCACCATCCATAGGGAATAAAATAAAACTTATTATCTTTTGTACGCTCTCCATATTTTGCTGTAAATTTTGGGTCCAGTTCAAGTTTTGAATCTAAAGCTTCTTGGTAATATCCATAATCAAGAAATCTTTCAGCTTCAGTCTCTCCTTTATCGAGAATATAATTAGTTATAGCAAAGGATTCCATAAATAAGCGTACATTAGAAATAGCTGAAAGTCCTAAATCATGGCTTAATAAAAAAAGAGTTTCTTTAATTTGAATAAGAAAGCGGTTTAACATTTTTTGTAAAACTTGTGATTGGTAAGTAGGTTTACTCTCGTTGATTTTATGTACTATTACTTCATTCCATAAATCTGTCGCAAAATCTCTTAACAAAATAATTTCATCAAATTCATCTGTTTTTGCTTTTGATTTAGGGAGGCAGAGTTCTTTCTTCTTAAACTCTATAAGGAAAGGTTTTAAGTTTTTTAAGAGAAGATTTTTTGAATCTTTATAGTTATCAACTTTGTTTGTTATTTCTATCAATGCCTGAAAAACTGCCATTACTATTCCTTCCTTATTCTATTGGTAAATCAGGACCATAATAAGGTTCTGACTCTCTAACTTCAAAAATACCTGTTAAAGGTTTATCAGAATATTTCATAATCTTTTCACGATATTCATATCTAGTTACAGGATTATTAATTTCTTCTCTGCGTTTTTTTGATAATTCTAAGAAAGGTTCTTCTTTGTCTAATCCTAAAAATCGACGATTCAGTAGACTAGCAGCAATTCCTGTTGTACTACTGCCTGTAAACGGGTCTAGAATCCAGTCGTTTTCTTTTGTAGATGCCAAAATAATACGAGAAAGTAAAGGGAGTGGTTTTTGTGTTGGATGTTTGCCACAAGACTTTTCCCATTTTGCAATTGCAGGTAAACTCCACAAATCACGCATCTGAGTTCCACCATTAATTTCTTTCATAAGTTCATAATTATAATAGTGAGTAACTTTTTTATTTTTTCTAGCCCAAAGAATAAACTCTGTTGAATGGGTGAAAAACTTACATGAAAGATTTGGCGGAGGATTTGTTTTTGCCCAAGTAATACAATTCAAGATTCTGAAGCCCAATTCATTAAGCATTTGAGCAACAGAGAAAATATTATGATATGTTCCCGAAATCCAAATAGTTCCGTTTTCTGTAAGTTTATCACGACAGAGGCTTAACCAATTCCGATTGAACTCATTATCTTTTTCGAAACCTTGAGATTTATCCCAAGCGCCTTTATTTACAGAAACTTGTCTACCGCTCTGTACTGATATTCCACCATTAGAAAGAAAATAAGGTGGATCCGCAAAAATCATATTGAATTTAAAATTTATATTTGGAAGTAATTCCAAACAATCACCTTTAGCAAGAGTAAAGTCTAAGTTATTTGAACGATACCATGATACGATAGAAATAATATTACCTCATATAAAAAATCAAAATTATTTTTTTGTAATATGTATATTTTAATATATTTGACTTATTTTGTAATCATTATTAAATTCAACTTTATGGAGGTATTATGATTTGCAATAAAAACCATCGTTATGCTCCAATTTTGGAGAGTTTGCCTGACGATCAATCTGGCTCAGGTAGACATAAGTGTGCTGGGTGTGCATTCGAACAAGGTGTTTTAGATGGATTAAACAATAATCCGATGAACCTTGATTACGAATCTCTTAATGATAGTCAAGCTGGTAGTGGCAGACATAAAGATGTTTATGAGGCATATAAGCTTGGTTATCAGAAAGGCGCTGCTGCCAGAAACTAATCAATGAATCTCTCTCATGATACTTTCGTGAGGGAATTTATTGAAAGATTTTTTTCATAATTCCATTCTGCATATCATTAATGCTGTAAATATCATCAAGAACATCAAAAGTTTCTTCAAGATTTCTTGCAGCTGATTTCCATCCTGCTCCATCTGTAAACCAGACAAACTTTGCACCTTTTACATTTTTCATTTCTGTTGCAATAGTTTTGTAACTGCGAGCTGTTTCATTCAGCTTTGAACCGCCACTTCCGTAGAAGTTAGTTTCAATAAGATAAACACAATTATTTGTCTTTACTACGAAGTCCCAGCGCTTTTCCATTTTACCTTGATTTGAAACAGCAGATAAATCTATATTCCATTTTCTTGAAACTTCAGAAACATACATTTCTTTGAAGTAGTTTACATCACGCTTAAATCCTGTTTTCTGGATGTAGCTTTCTACTAAATCTTCCATCTGGTGGCCGCCACGATTCTTGCGTCCATTTGAATCAAGTCCTGTTTCAACACCAGTTACATAGTCATACAGATTATTGATAATGTGATTTGAAAGAAGGTCGAAAAGGCCTGTCTTTTTCATAAACAGTTTATAATCTACGATTGTGTTTATTTGCTTATTGAAGGTGTAGAGCTTTACATCTCCGTTTTCACCGGCAAAAATTTCATACTCACGAACAGCTAATAAGATAGGGATGCATTTTAATGTTTCAGGATACTTCTTTATAAGGTTTTCGAAATCAGCTTCGATATTTTTTGAGCCGATTAAAGAATTAAGAATATTCAACTCAATCTTGATAGATTCAACATTGTTATATACTTTATTAAAATCAATGTAATAACCAAAGTCAGCTATGCTATATCTGAAATTTGATAGCCAGGTGTGAAAATCTCTTTTTGCCATAGGAACCTCTAGAATACACTTGCAATATTTGAAATCAAAAGCTCATTGATTGCGCCGCGTTTCTTAGCATTAGAATTAATCATTCGAGCTGCAGAAACACGTTCAATTTCGAACTTTGAATAAAGGTTGTCAAAGAAGTCATCATTAATATCTGAGTTCTTTGGATCAGAATTACTGGCAACTACCATCGCACCTTTATTTGATATTTCTGTGATAAAGTTACCAAGTTCAATCTGTTCTTTATCTGTAAACCCGTTTTCTGAATAAGATGTGAAAGCTGCGGTTTGTGTTAATGGTCGATATGGTGGATCAATATAAACAAATGTATTTGAATCTATAAAATCCTTGCATTCTTTATAATCACCAACTTTCATTTCTACATTCTGGAGTAGTTCAGAACATGCTCTGAGATTATCTTCATCACATAAAAGTGGATTCTTTGCATTATTAAACGGAACGTTAAAAAGGCCTTTTGAATTAACACGATAAAGTCCATTAAAGCAGGTTTTATTTAAGAAAATAAATAAAGCAGCTTTTTCAAGATTCTCTGCGTCATTCCCATTTACTTTCAAATCATTATAACGCTGGCGTTTTTCGTAGAAGAATTCTTTATTTTCATCCAATGTATGTGATTTATAAATTGACTGAATTTCTGATAACTGAGAAATCATACCGTCACAGTTGTTTTTAATCTGTGTATAAGTATTAATCAACTCTTTATTGATATCATTAATAAGAACAGTTCCTGGATGCTTTGTGCTTAAAATATCAAAAAGTACAGCACCGCCACCAACAAATGGTTCACAATATTTTTCAATTGTCTGAGGATACTTTTCACTTATTTCTTCAAGTAATTGGCTTTTCCCACCAACCCATTTAATAAAAGGTTTCGCCAAAGTCATAGTAATACTATACATCAGGTTCAATAATATTTCTAGCAGATATCATTGAACCTGATATACTAAATTACTCCTTTTAATGTTTCTCTATTTGATTCTAGCATATCATAATTAACATTTTGTTTTATCATTTTATTATAGTCAACCTCAAATTTCTTTACATACTCACGAGCATAAGCAATACTTACAGCTTTGTATAATTTTATAATGTGTAAAATATTATTTGTATCAGATAACTGTGCAGTTATTAGTTCTGGTTTTCTATCATCACATTCATATTTTGCAAATCCATCAATTAAATAATATGGTATAGGTGAACGTTTGTCTTCAGATTGTTTTTTTTCTAGCTCAGCTCTTAGATAAAGCATAAATAAATCTAATAAAACATCATTTGTAACATTTGGATTTTTTATGAAGTTTATTGCAGTTTGATAAGTTTCACTACCAAATTTAAGCATTGTACTTTTTTTAACGTATGCAACATATCCACCACTTACAAAAGCGTTAATTACTTGTAAAAACTTTTCAAGTTTAATAAATGAATCACTAGACTTTTTAAAATCAGGTAATCCAAATTTCTTTAATCTTTCTGATGCATTTTTTTGTAATTCAGAAACAGTTTTATATTTTGCAGAATATTTATTTGCATCACTTTGTTTTATAAGTAAAATAAAACCTTTTTTCTCAAATTCTTTTTGTAATCTTATGAAGATATCTGTATTTGCAACAAATGTTTTTTCATCAATTGAATTTTGCGAATTATTATATCTTACAATATTTTTATATAAATTCTCTTCAGAAATATCTTGTCTATTTATTTCCAAAATTTTTACCATTACAAAAGTATCTTTAAACTCTTTTTCAAGTTCATTTGGATCTATGTTGTTTAGAGCTTCATATATAGAGTTAACTGTTTGGCAGCCATTAACAATTTGTGGATTATCAATAGTAAAAACAGCCTGTAAATTACTGCTAGATGGAACTGTATTAATTGGACCTATTTTATCACAAATAACTGTTATACCATTATTATAATAAAAGAAATTTTTTCGTTCTTCTTTATCTAATAATGTTTTATAAATATTATTATTGATACCTTTATTTCCTAAATATTCTCGAATATTCTTTTCAAAAATCGGATAACCTTTCTCAATTGCTTCACGATAAAGTCTATATAATGAAACTACTGGAGTTAATGCATAACGAGCATCAAGAACATTAGCCATTTTATAATCTTTGGTGTTAATGTTTAATATCGTTCCTTTATTAATACTTTCTAGTTTTGAATAAAATTGTTTTTCTGCAATTTTAATTTCATCATAATAACGATTTTCTATATCATCCAAATAAAAGATTTTCGCAATGTATTTAGGATGCTCGGAATTAAACTTTCGCACATAGTCTTCTATTTCTTTAGATTTATTATTATTTGTAATGAATAATTGCAATTTTACAGAAAACTCAGGATTCGCTTTATATTTTGTAAAAAACTTTTGCAATTCTTCAGATTTTGAATATGTTCCATTTTCTAATGCAGTAATGGCCCGTAACAAGAAATCATTCTTTACATATTCTGTAGATAAAGGTGTATTATCTCCATAATATTTATTCTGGATTAAATATACTTCTTTTGTATCTTCGTATATTTCATAAGCATCTATACCTAAATCATGATAATCAACAATTTTTGATTCAATTAATTCTTCATCTACTGAAAAAAGCTTATCCAGTACCCAAAAATTAAATGCCCATTCATTTTTTTCCATATATTTTATGTGGGCGAATTCTGTTTGATAATATTTAATATCTTCATCTATTTGATTTTTGAAATTTGCCATAGTACTGTCTCCATTATTTTTAAGTCATTTTTTATTAATTTAATTATTATTATAACACAGATTTGTTAAATTGCCACTGTCGTAAAATCTCAGTGTATTTTTCAATGGAGTTTACTCAATTTTGATAAAGATTCTATTCAATTTCAAATTCATAATCTGGTATTTGTAATCTCTAGCTTCCTCAGTAAGCATTTTGTTAATTGCTTCAATAAAACGCCACATTACAACAATTTGATTTTCGTAGAATTGTTCCAGCTTTATTTCAAGACTTATCGTATAAATTGTGTTTTCAATAATTCTGTCTTTTTCTTCGTATTCTGTTTCTTCAAGCTTGAAAGAGAAGGAAGGTGTTTTTATGCAGTTCTCTTCCAGGTTCTTATTCTCAAATGGTTTTAAGATGATTCCGTCATTGTGTTCTTTATTGTTTTTTTCAATGTATTCCGGAAGCTTGTTGATAAAGAGGTTTTCTAATTCTTTGTAGACTGGTTCAAAGTTTTTCATTACAGTGTCTTTCTTCTATATAGATTGATGATGTTCTGTATGTCCTGTGGGATTTCAAAAGAATAATCATCTTCGTGATTCTGAGTTTTAATGAACTCCTTCTTTTTCAAGAGGAACAATTTAATGATTACTTCTTTCAAATCTGCAGGAAAGTCTTCTGGAGTAAAGCCTGCATTGTAATTCAGAAATAAAACGTGTCCTTCATATTCGGTAGAGAGTAGGAAGATTTCTCTTCCGTTTATTATGCAGTTTGGAACACGTTCTTTTGTGTTCATATCTATGATGTTTACCATCTCTGTGATGTTGTCGTTATCTGTGTAAACTTTATGATCTTTTACAGTCTGGATTTCGTTGTAGTTTTTGTCTTCTAAAGAATAGCCAAGCTTCTTTTCAAGCGTTGTCATAACGGAATTAAAAAGTAATTCGTCCGTTAATAGTTCTGTGTCTTTAAGCTCTAAGATTTTCTGTAATTCTTCAAATGGAAATGGATGCATAGTCGCTCCTGTGTAAGGCCGCTGGCGGCCGGTGTTCAATCGGAGAGCGTTAAGAAAATTGCGAAAGCAATTTTTAGCTCGTCCTCCTCCTGGAAAAGCAGGGCTCAGGAAAGTATAACCTCCGTTCAGTCAAATACAAGGCCAAGCCGCTGTCGCGGTGCTGCGCAGCCTTGCATTTGCCTTCACTTCGGTTTTTAGTTTTTTCGCCCCCGCTTTCCAAAGGGCAATATATATTGCTCTTTGGTTTTAGGGTTATTCCTCTGCGGTTTTGAGGAGGACCATATTTTTCTTTGGTCTTGTCACGAGGAAGCCGTCACGCTTTCGGAATCGCATAAAGAGCTCTCCGTATTCCAAGCCCTCTGTTGTTTCATCGAAACGTTTGATTTCGATTCCCTTGCGGTTGCCGTGGATGATTCTCTTTGGATTCATAAAGATGGCAATCACGCTGTCTGCTTCGAGGTCGGCAAGCTGCGGCATCAGTCGGCTTTCTACAACATCGTATCCGTCGATTCTTCCTGGCATTCCGTCGCCTGGTTTTCTCCAGATAGGATTGTGGTTGTCGTCCTGAATGTTTGCGATATGGTTGAGGACTGTTTCGTTCAAGAACCATTTGCAATACTTTCTTTCTTCCGGCTCAACCTTGAGTTCTGCAGCTCTAAAGTCGAGGTATGTAAGTTTGCTTTCGTCGGTAGATTCGATTCTGCAAACTTCTGCCTGTGCCATATTGATAGCCCCTGTGAACGGGTCATCATCAGCAATCAAGCACTGGCGGTCAAACTCCTGACCGTAAGCTTCGGTGAAGTCTTCCAGGAACATCTTTCCAAGGTCTACAAAAACATCTTCTCCGAACTCGTCAAAGAATGGAACATAGCCTGCAAGTGTGTAAGCTTTGAGCTCTGTTCTTGTCGGCATGTTTGATTTTGTAGCGTCGATTTTCTGACCGTAAGAAGTCAGCCACTTCAATTCAATTCCGCCACGGTCTCTTTCAGGGATGAAGATTGAAGGTCCATTCATCGGGCGATGAGTTACAAGATTCATCATTACAGACTGCTTTGCAGCTTCCTGCATGATTGTC
>JBGVAV010000006.1:0-24940 GCA_045224915.1 Treponema sp. | reverse complement strand
AGCCATCTGAACATCGCTGATAGCTTCTATATGAACTTTAAGTTGCTTCTGAATTGTATTTTTAAGCTTAACGTTCTGATCCGAATCTGTTGTTGACCAGCTTCTGTCATAAAAACCAGCCCATGGATCAATTGAAGAAGGAACAAGATTTTCGCTTATAAGAATTTCGCGCATTCTACGAGCAGTTTCTTCATCGGCAACAGAAATGTAACCGTTTGAGTCGGCTGAGGCAGATACATTTTCCTGGGAAATTCTATCCAAGATTTTGGTTAGCGAAGTATTTTCTGTAACAGGGGCATTAAAAAGTCGTACAGTTGTAGGTTTAGAAGAAACCCGTGCAGCAAGAATGATTGCTACAATAACTATAACTACAATGCCTATTAATATGACTTTTTGTATTGGCTTCCACTTGGACCACAAGTCCTTAAGTTTGCCAAACACTTTTTTAAGCCATTCGTTCATCAGACCCCTCCCTTGAACGAATCAACGCAAAAATGCAAATTTATAGTAAATTTAATTTATTATACCATAAGGGGGGAAATTTGACAAGAAAAAAGTTTAGAAAATCATACTACTGCAAAAGCAGTTATCTAGTAGTTGTAATTTCGTTCCAGTCTGTTACAAGACGGTCGATTACAGTCTGAGCAAGATTTAAGCTCATGCGGGCTTTCTGCATTGCAATTGTTACATCATGTACGTCAACACTATCAGGGTCTGTGATGAGCTGTTCCTGAAGTTTTGAAACATCATTCTGCTGAGAATTTACAGTATTCAGGCCCTGCAAAAGATAATCTTTAAAGGATGTATTTGCGTTAGAAGTATTTATAGCTTGAGATGTTGATACAACATTTCCAGTACCATAATGCTGTGCGTCTGTGCGCACCATCTGTAATGTTCCAAATTCTGGTATTTTCATTTTAGCCCCCACTTAATAGTTATTATAAACTACTATTTTGCAATCTGCAAGGCTGCAGTGAACATATCTTTTGCACCATCGATTACAGTGGCATTTGCTTCATAGGCACGTGAGGCAGAAATAAGATCTACCATTTCATTTACGATGTTTACGTTAGGATATTCTACATAACCAGCGTTTGGACCAGATTTTATAGCATCAGGGTGAGTTGGATCATATACAAGACGTCCCTGAGTAGTATCTTTTACAATTTCTGCTACTTTAACACCTTTTCCAGGACCATTATCAAGAGCAGCTGGAACAAAAGGGGAATTCCAGGTTGGATTTGAATCTTCAACAGGACGGAAAACTACAGTTGATTTTCTAAAAACTCCGCCATCCTGAGTACGAGTTGTGCTTGCGTTTGCAATGTTATCAGAAATTACATCGCTTCTAAGTCTTTCTGCTGCCATTCCGGTAGCGGCAATATTAATACTTGTGAACATTCCCATAATTAAATCCTCCTACACTACTTCTTCATAGCAGTGTTTACCTGTTCAAATTCAAAGCTTGTGAGCTGTGTGAGAAGGCGGTACTGCATCTGAATCTGAAGGATATTGTTGGCTTCTGTTTCGGCATCTACGTTGTTTCCGTTTGCCTTAGCCTGTGTGGTGTAGTCTACAACACGACGTGGTTCTACCTGATGATAATCATAAGGTGTATTAATCTGAATGTGGCGGTCATCTGTTGTAGTGAGTTTAAAGGAATTCTTTGCGATTTCTTCTGAATCAATAGCGCGTTTGAGCTCTGATTCAAAATTAACAACTGAGCGTTTGAAATTAGGAACTTCACTGTTAGCAAGATTGTTTGCAGAAACCTGATATCTTAGTGAAGTTACGTCCATCTCACGCTGCAACAAGTCGATTGAGCGTGTAAAACTGTTCATTCCTGTACCTCCTGAAAATTTGTTTACATCTAGTTGATTGTCGGAAAATGGAAATAAAAGTTTAGAAAAAAAAATCTTTCTCATAGAAAAAAAAGCTCCCGCCTGCTTTGTGATTCCAAAACCGCGGGCTCGCCCGCTACACGCTGAAGTGCCTTGTAATTATAAACGTTGCCGCTCGCGCGGCAGCACTTTAGAGTGTTTTTGTAATCCCAAAGCCGGCTCCGCTTTTTTTTAATTGGATCTTTTTTTATAAACAATTTTCATATTTTCGGAAATCAACTGGATGTAATGGTGGGCGGGGTTATTGAGGGGAAGCTTCTTTATTTGGGGAGAGATTTATATTATTATGGAGACATGGATTATAGTTATGTCTTACATTCGGCAATGCCTCTGGTGGAGAAATTTCAGGCGTTTGGGTTTGAGAAAACGGGGGATGAATATGTCTGCGGAAAATCTATTGAAGTGGATGGGTCGGGGTTTGATGTAATTATAACTTGCAGGCCGGGAACTTCACTAACCGCTCAGGTTTTTGATAAGGGGACGGGGGACAGATATTCTCTTTTTGATATGCCAAGTGCACGTGGGGCATTCATTGGAAAAATGCGGGAACAGGTTCAGAAGATTATTGACGAGTTTCGCGCGACCTGTTTTATCGAGCAGGATTTACATGAAAAATATATTTCATATTTAGCATCACATTATGGCGTGCAGCCAGATTTTCCGTGGGATGACTCACCGGATGCCTGTGTCTTCCGCTGCCCTAATCAAAAATGGTTTGCACTTATGATGAAAATCAAATATAAACAACTGGGCGTTGGCTCGAGCGACGAGGATGTTTGGGTTGTAAACATGAAACACGATGCAGACAATATTCCTTCTGTTGTAGACAAACATTCCATCTTCCCCGCTTGGCACATGAACAAAAAACATTGGATTACAGTTCTGCTCACAGCCGTGACGGATTTTGAGAAGTTGTGCGAACTTACTCAAAGAAGTTTTGAGCTGGTGAGCGGGAAGAAATAATTACAGAATGTAGCGGCTCAAATCCTGATTCTGTCTGATATCTGTAAGCTTAGAATCAACATAGGCTGCATCAATTTTGATCGTTTCGCCTTTGTGTTCATCTGCTTCGAAGTTGATGTCAGCAAGGACTTTTTCCATGATAGTGTGCAAACGGCGGGCGCCAATGTTTTCTGCGCTGGCGTTTACTTCTTCGGCTACAACACTCATGCGGTCAAGTGCATCTTCGGTAATGTCGAGCTTAACGCCTTCTGTTTCCAGGAGCGAAGTGTACTGCATGATGAGGCTGTTTTTTGGTTCCTTGAGGATGCGCTTGAAGTCTTCCTTGTGGAGGGAATCGAGCTCTACGCGCAGAGGGAAACGACCCTGAAGTTCAGGAATAAGGTCACTTGGAGCAGCAACACTGAAGGCACCTGCTGCGATGAACAGAATGTGTGTTGTGTCTACGACTCCAAACTTTGTATTTACGTTGCTTCCTTCTACAATCGGCAAGATGTCGCGCTGAACACCTTCGCGGCTAACGTCCTGTCCGTGGCTTTCACCGTGAACTGCAATTTTATCTATTTCATCAATAAAAATAATACCGCTCTGCTCTACTCTTTTTTTAGCTTCGTCGGCAACCTTGTCGTGGTCTACCATGCTGTCCAAAACTTCTTCTGTAAGAATCTTGCGGGCTTCTTTGACTGTAACGGAACGCTTTTTACCGCGGCCTCCGCCACGCATCATATTTACAAGACCCTGCATGCTGCTTTGAAGATCATCGAGGGAACCACCTGCAATAATTTCCATGCTAGGGGCTCCCTGAGTATTTGAAACAACAATATCTACTTCGCGGTCTTCGAGCTTGCCTTCGCGGAGCATCTGGCGGAACTTTTCGCGGGTAGAATTGTCTGTCTTTTTAGCTTCTTCATTCTGCTGGTTAGCAGCCTCTTCATGGGCCAGCTTGTTCAAGTCTATCTGAATTTCTGTAGGAGATGACTGGGTGATAAAGCCCATTGGAGTGTCTGCAGGCTCTTCTTTTTTTTCAGCTTTGTCGTTAGTGCCTGGCAGTAAAAGGTCAAGCAGTCGTTCTTCTACCTTGTCTACAGATTTTTCGCGCAGCTGCTCTTCCATTTCGGCTTTAACGTCTTTGTAACCTACGGCCATAAGGTCACGCACCATGCTTTCTACATCGCGGCCAACGTAACCAACTTCGGTATATTTTGTAGCCTCGACCTTAATAAAAGGAGCACCGCAAAGCTTGGCAAGACGACGTGCAATTTCTGTTTTACCGCAGCCTGTTGGTCCTATCATCAAAATATTTTTTGGAGCAACTTCATCGCGGATATCTTCCGGCAGCTTAAGACGGCGAAAGCGGTTACGCAAGGCAACAGCCACAGCCTTTTTTGCTTCGTTCTGCCCGATAATATATTGGTCGAGTCGCTCTACGATTTGTTTAGGAGTAAGTTCTTTGTTTTCCATGATTTATTCCAATGTTTCTATAGTCAAATTCTGATTTGTGTAAATACAAATGCTGCCTGCAATTTTAAGCGAGCGTTCTGCAATTTCGCGGGCGCTCAAGTCGGAGCTGTCAAGATAAGCAAGAGCTGCAGAATATGCAAAGTTTCCACCAGAGCCGATTGCAATTGCATCTTTTTCCGGTTCAATAACGTTTCCGTCTCCGCTAATCAAAAGGATTTTTTCTTTGTCTGCAACAAGAAGCATTGCTTCTAGCTTTTGCAGAGTGCGGTCTGTACGCCATGCCTTGGCAAGTTCAACAGCCGAGCGCATGATGTCTCCGTTATATTCCTTTACCTTAGCTTCAAATTTATCAAGCAGAGTAAATGCATCGGCAACGCTTCCTGCAAACCCTGTGAGTATTTTTCCATCATAAATCTTTCTAACCTTGCGGGAGTTTCCCTTGCAGACAGTGTCTCCCAAAGTACACTGCCCGTCTCCCGCCATAGCAACCTGCCCGTTACGTCGAACAGCCAGCACCGTAGTGCTTCGAATCTTTGTTTTTGGCATTAAAATCTCCAATTTAATAAATTATGTTTTAAATATAATAATAAATGTGTGAATAGGCAAATGAAAAATGAAGAAGAATCACACCATCATAAGCCCTGTATCATCAGAAGAAATAATTGTGCGGGCTAAGACATTGACGGCATCCTGGACCATTTTTAATTCAAAGTCGCAGGATGATAAAATTACAGGGTCGTGGCAGTTTTTGAGCAAAAACTTGTAGCACTTGATGGAGTTCCAGTAATGCTGCATAACCTCAAGAGAATTCTGGTCAAGGGCTTTTTTGTCCAGATAATTTATGTTGTGAAAATGAAGGATCTGGTGACCAATGTCATATTCGTTTCGTGCCACTTTATATAAATAATCAAAATAGTTGCGGCACTTGTAGCTGTAGGTTTTACCGTCGGGACCGATTTTTGTAAAGACATATGTCTGTCCTATGGCTCCTGCACCCGTATCACTCTTAATTTCCGTTTCCTTTGTTTTTGTTCGTCCGGCAGCATAAGCCTTGTTTATCAAAAGAATATATTCGTTATAAAGTTCCTTATCCTTTTCCGCGGCGTGATCCGGATGATATGTCATAAGGATTTTCCGATAAGCCTTTTTCATTTCGTCCGGGTTATCAGTTGTTTTGAGAAAGTCTACAAACTCCTGGAAATCTTCTTTAAATGATGGCATCTGATATATTCGAGGCCTCTATACCTCAAAAATCTCGTGCGATTTTTCCATACATACCATAGCGCACTCCTACAGAGTAAACAAATTCTTCATTTTTAATCATTTGTTGAATAAGTCCATCAGAAGCCCACTTTACATCAATTGCTTCATCAGGTTCGAGAATCACAGACTCCAAAGATATATCTTTTTGCAAAATAAAAATATCCAGGAAATAATTTTTATGCGAATAAGTTGTAAGCAATTGTAATTCTGATTCGTCTACACTAATTCCTGTTTCTTCTTTTAATTCACGAACAGCAGATTGCAATGTACTTTCTCCAGCAAGAGTTCCACCACCCACAAATTCCCACAAGTTTCCTGCCTTCTTATTCGGATGACGTTTTGTTATAAGAAAGTTACCTTTTGAATCCTTAATCCAGATTTCACAGCTAACATAAAACTCACCTTCTGCAAAAGGTTCTCCTCTTACATGAGTACGTCCAAGTGGTTTTCGATTTGCATCATATAAATCCCAATATTCCATATCTTTCTCCATAACATTACGAATGCGGATGCGCTTTGTTGTAAGTCTCAATCAGTTCTTTATTGTCCTGAAAAGGCGGATTCCTGTTTTTCCATCGTCTCTTGTAGATTCAGAAATATATTCTCTATAGGCATAAGAAGGATTGTCTGTTATATAACGCTCACTTATATCGCACTTTAAAACTCTCTCAGCCCAGACACTATTTTCACTCATTTTTACCATAATGTCTGTAAATTCCATACAAGAACCGAACATATCATAAAGACCATAGGCATTTGGGAATCGACAGCCGGAAGGTTTACCAGCTTCAAATAAACCAAATTCCCCTCCAAAATCGCGATAATACTTTGAAACAGAAAGCCATCCGTTATATTCAAAATCCTGTCCACCCTTAGCAGCATAAATCCATTCTTCTACCGAAGGTAATCTGAAGCCGTCTGCTTCCGGATTTCTTTGAGGTATATTTCCTTCCTCCGGCTTGGTATATACCGGGGTAAGTCCATAAAACTCACTAAGTTTGTTACAAAAATCAATTGCTTCTGAAAAACTACAAACTTTAGGATAATCAAAAAATCCTTTATCTTCGCCTTCACCAAAATAATACAAAGCGTTTGTAACTTCTGTATTCAGGACTTCATAATTTTTTCCGGGAATTGGAATCATATCAAGATAACCTTTGAAAACTATCTGTGTCATGAAATTTTGATATTTTTCGAGTTCTGACAAAAGCTTTTCTTTTATGTTTTTACTTTTTGAAAGAGGAGTTACAGAAGAATGATACAAGGATGTTTGATTATAGTTTATTCTTTTTACCAGATAACCGTTTGAGCGCTCAATTACATCAATATCACTTATGAAAATATAGTAATCGGTTCTTATTGAGTCTTTATTATTTTTTTCCCTAAAAAAGGGAGTATAATTAATATAATAATCAAACCTTGAAGCTTCTTCGTCACTTATATCTAAAGAAATGTGAAATCCATTAAAATATAATATTACATTCCCGGAATAATAGTGTCCTTCTTCTCTATCATAGTATCCGGGACTAATTTCTACAGTAACAGAAGAATCTTTACTGGAAGCCATACAGCTTGTTCCAAAAGCCGCTTTTTCATTTTCGATTTGAGCAAGCAAGACGGTCTTGGTATCTTCATATTCTTTTGTTTCTGAAACAAGTGCTTGAGAAATTTTTTCTATGATTTTTTCTACTTCTGAATAGATCTCTTTTTCTCTTTCAAGTCTTGCAGACTCCAAGGGGATACCTTTTTCATCTAAGACCGATTCCGGAAAAGGAGAATTTTTTATTTTTGGAACAAGAGCTTTCTTTTCACTTTCAAACTGAGTGTAAAGTTCAGAAGATATTTCGTCAATTTTTTTTTCTGCCGCAATAATAGAAGCTTCGTTTTCTTTAATTACTTTAATATTTTGTGCATAGAAGCAGAAGTTACAAATTGCAAATAGTATGAATACAAAGGATTTTTTCATTTTACCACTCCCCTTTTATGACATCTACAGGAATTGCAAGAGCAGGAAGAATGGATTCATACTCAGAATCAACACCTTGATGTCCAACTGAACCAATATCACTTGCATCAAATACATAATCCTTATCTCTGTATATAGGAGTTCTTAGATACCAGCCACATTCATTTCTATTTCCAGGACTGTCACCAGCATAAACATAATTTGCTAAAGCAAAATCAGAAGCATTTTTTCCTCGAGAAAAAAACTTGTTTTTACTATCTTTATCAAAAACTTTATGAGGAGCAAAACCAAACTCTGCAGAAGAAGCTTCTCTTTGGCTAAGTAGAAAAAGCTTATCATACAAAACTTCATCAATAAGATAATAATTAGTTTTATTAAAATATTTTTCCGTATATTCAGCAGGCTTTGAACTCTCTTCATCATTTTTGATTTCTGAAACAAGAATAAGATCCTGGGCATACTGGTCAAAAGCTGTCTGTAAAAATCCTGAATTTTCAAACTCCTGATTCAGTTCTACAGGCTGCCCCTTCTTTTTTGTAACAAGATAAGCAAGGCCATTAAGATAAGCCCTGACTTTTGAATGCTTATAATTATTTGGATAAATCTGTTCAAATTTTCGTTCATCGTCAGCTTTTATAAATCGGTCAATATCGTCGTAATCATACCAGACCATATTTTCAATAAGAATATTTTCAGCAAGTAAAACAGCCTTTGTCTGTCCGTTTGCATCGATATCATTTAAGACCCGCCACTTTATTGGTTCGACTTTAAAATACCGGTAGTTGTTTTCATTCCTTCCTTTTACGCGGGTTCCATCAGAATAAGCATATTGGTATCTTTCCGGCTCAAATGCATTTTCAAGACATTTTGCATACCAGTTTCCGTCACTTCCGGCATAATAAGTATATCGTCCACGGTTAATGTATATTTCTTCATTGATTACAATACCAGCTGTCTTTTTTGTCTGAGGAAAATCTCCAAAATACACATATTTTCCCTTAGGTTTAGAAAATGATTTTTCCTTGCAAAAGGTAGGAATAGAATGAAATTCATAAGTTATATTAAAGGAAACTGGACCTTTAGGAACAAAATCCTCTTCTTCCTGAGCAAATTTAAATTCTTTTCTTGAAGTTTTATTACTTGAAGCGCAGGCTGTGATGAAAAAAGCAATTGTAAAAAGACAAAATACCAGACAGCCTTTGAATAAATATTTTCCAGTCATTTTTAATCCTATTATTTTATTTTATAATTTATTTAAAAATATTCAACATCTAGAAAGATTAGGAATGTGGATGAGCTTTGTTGTAGGTTTCGATAAGTTTTTCTGTGGTGATGTGGGTGTAGCGCTGGGTTGTAGAAATTGAACTGTGACCAAGCATTTCCTGAACAAGTCTTACATCGGCGCCGTTGCCAATCATGGTTGTGGCAAAGGTGTGGCGGAAGGCATGAGGATTTACATGGTGGTTAGTTCCTTCTGCTCCTGAATATCTGGTGATTATATAATTGATTCCACGAATAGAAAGAGGACGTCCTCTCTGGCTTATAAAAATTCTGTCTGTAGTTCCTGCAGTGCCGTTTTCTTCCATAACTTTTTTTCGGTCTGCAAGATATAGTTTAAGGGCAGCCTTTGCTTCATCACTAAAGTATACAATTCTCTGCTTGTCGCCTTTTCCGGTTACAACAGCTCGGTCATAACCATTCAAAAAATCAGAAAGACAAAGATTTGTAATTTCACTGATACGGCAGCCCGAAGAATAAAGCATTTCAAAAAGCGCGTGATCCCGGCTTGCCCATAAAATTTCATTTTTTTCGGGCTCATTACAAAGAGTATCAACCTCTGCCTTTGTCATAAAACGGGGAACTTTTTTAGAAAGCTTTACAGTTTTAATTTCGAGCGCAGGATTTTTTTCAAGATATCCAAACTTATGAGCATAGCCGAACAAAGACCGCACAGCTGCAATAAATCTGTTTATTGACGCATTTGAACTGTGTCTTTTTGAAAGCTGGCCTATGCAAAGCTTAAGATTTTCTTTAGTAATCGAAGTAATGTCGAGCGTAGGTGTAAGAAACTCCTTAAGATGCTCAAGGTCGTTCTTATACCCCATAACAGTATTTTCAGATAAATCGCGGACACTGCTTATATAAATGAGAAACTCATCTATCAGCTCGTTTAATACCATTATTCCTCTTCGTTTGTATGCAAATAGTTACAATCAGGGTTGATGCATGATTTGTAACTGCCGTTCTTTTTGTCGAACTTTTCTACGAGGAACCAGCCGCACTGTGGACAGTACTGGTCGATTGGCTTGAAGTGGCTGATGAATGAACACTTAGGATAATTTGTACAACCGTAGAAGGCTTTACCTCTACCCTTTGTTTTTCGTTCAACAATATCGCCACCGCAATCTTTACAAGGACATTTTGCAAGTGGAATAGACTTTGTGTTGTGACATGCAGGGAAACCTGAACAAGCAAGGAAGAATCCAAAGCGTCCAAGCTTCTTTACCATAGGCTTACCGCAAAGTTCACACTTGATATCAGTCTCTTCGTCGAGGAAGCCCTTAATGCTTTCCTGAGTTTCCATAACTTCGTCTACACGCTTTTTGAAAGGTCCATAAAATTCGCTCATCATTGTGTTCCAAACGAGTGTGTCATTTTCAACTTCATCAAGTTTATTTTCTACTTCAGCAGTAAATGATTCATTAATAACATCAGGGAACGATTCAACAAGAATCTTAGAAATCATTTTTCCAAGCTGAGTTGGAACAAGCTGCTTGTTAGAACGTGTTACATAATAGCGGTCGAGCAAAACAGAAATGATTGGTGCATATGTTGAAGGACGACCAATTCCCTTTTCTTCGAGCATGCGTACGATTGAAGCATCTGTATAGCGTGCAGGTCCCTGAGTAAAATGCTGTTCTGGATGGAATTTTTCTACCTTAATTTCTTCGCCTTCTTTCATTGCTGGAAGAGATGTAGATTTATCTTCCTTTGAAGAAAGAAGTTTTATTACATGATAAAATCCTTTTTCTGCAATCTTTGAAGCAGCAACACGGAATACAGCATCACCGCTTGTAATTTCAACGCTTGTAGTTACCATCTTTGCATTGTTCATCTGAGAAGAAACAAAACGCTCCCAGATTATTGAGTAAAGACGGAACTGATCATGATTTAAATATTCCTTTACACTTTCAGGAGTATATTCTGTGTAAGTAGGACGAATACCTTCATGCGCATCCTGAGCAGCCTTTCCAACTGAATAATGAATTGGCTCTGGTGGCAGATCATCAGGATAATTTTTTGTAAGCCAGCCGCGAACATCAGCCAAAGCTGTATCAGAAATACGAACAGAGTCTGTACGCATGTAAGTAATAAGACCAACACGATTCTGACCAATCTGAATACCTTCATAAAGCTGCTGTGCAATCTGCATAGTCTTACGTGATGTATAACCAAGACGATTTGCTGCTGCCTGCTGAAGCTTTGATGTTGTAAACGGAGGCTTTGGACGAACAGTCTTATCTGTTTTTTTGATTGAAGAAACAAGGCAAGGGGTATTCTTGATTGTCTCCATAATCTTATTTACTTCTTCTTCTGATTTAAGCTCAGGATTTTCATTCTTATATTTTACAAGCTGTGCTGTAAAGTTTGATTTACCCTTAGAAAAATCTGCATCAAGTGTCCAGTATTCTTCCGGCAAAAAGTCTTCTACTTCTTTTTCGCGTTCACAAATAAGACGGAGTGCTACAGACTGAACACGTCCTGCAGAAAGTCCGTTCTTTACCTTTGTCCACAAAAGAGGGCTCAAGTTATAACCAACAAGACGGTCAAGAACACGGCGGGCCTTCTGGGCATTAACCTTGGCTTCTACAATTTCGCCCGGGTGCTTTACAGCTTCTGTAATTGCAGTTGGTGTAATTTCGTTAAATACAATTCTGCTGATTTTTGCATTTGTTTTATCTTTAAGCGCATTGTTCAAATGCCAGGCAATTGCTTCTCCTTCGCGGTCGTTATCCGATGCGAGCAATACAAAGTCAGATTTCTTTGCATCTTTCTGAAGCTCTTTCAAAAGCTTAGCACGTCCTCGAACTGTAATATATTCAGGCTGAAAACCATTATCTATATCTATTGCCATACGAGATTTTGGAAGATCAATAAGATGTCCCATAGATGCTTTTACCGTATAACCTGCACCAAGATATTTTTCAATTGTGTGTGCCTTTGCAGGAGACTCTACAATTACAAGAGTCTGCGGTGTTTTTTCTTTTGTCTTTTTAGTTGCCATAATTATTCCTCGAACAGCTTTTGCTGAACAATATTTACACTGCGTGTGCCAGGCATTTCTGCCAAAGCCCTGCAGTAATCTTTATAATCTTTTATAACCGGAGCACCGTCCTTAATGAACTTTTCCGGTCTGTTTTCAAGTTTATGTTTACTTACGCTGCCAGCTGCAAATCGTCTTTCTAAATCATCAGAAACATGCTTTGCAACTTGCTCCGCCATCTGCCCGAATGCTGCTTCGTGAAAAAATAAATCACGATTATAATCAACAGCAAAATCTGCAGTAATAAGTGCACCACTTCCGGCGGGGGCTTCTATAACAACAGTTGCGGGAGAAAGTCCTGCAATTATTCTGTTGCGGCCTACAAAATGCCAGTTGGCCATTTCATCGCCAGGTTCGTATTCGCTTACAAGACATCCGCCTGTCTGCAATATTTGTGCTGCAAGACGTTTCTGTCCGTTTGGAATTATTTCATCAATTGCACTTGGCATTACTGCAATTGTTTTTCCAACAGCACTTGTATCTGCGCCCTTTTCATCTGTATCAAAAAAGGCATCTACCGCACCCTGATGTGCATTTCCGTCTACTCCAACTGCAAGTCCGGAAATTACATTACAACCGTCCATTG
This sequence comes from Treponema sp., assembly GCA_045224915.1. Taxonomy (GTDB): domain Bacteria; phylum Spirochaetota; class Spirochaetia; order Treponematales; family Treponemataceae; genus Treponema_D. Next base: position 12,479 of record JBGVAV010000006.1, on the reverse strand, counting down.
CCGCATCATAAGCAAAGTTCTTAGTAGCAGTTTTTCCATTAGGTGTTATCTGTCGTGTTCCCACGATTGAAACAGAACGCTCTTTAAGAAGCTTATAGTTTCCACGACAAAATAAAAGAAACGGCGCGTCTGGAATCTGTCGTAACAGCTCGGGATAATCCGGGTCATCAATATAAAGAAGCTCGCATTTTAACTGCATGCATTTATACGCTGCAATTTTTGCACAGCGCAGATTTTCTTTTCCGTCCCAGGGAATCCTGTTTTTTATTGTACGGCCTATCTCTTTACAAATATCTTCTATAGAACATAGTGCAAGTTTAGAGAGACTGTCAATATTATTTGCAAATTTTTTCTTCTCTTGCAGCGTTAAAAACGTTATTCTTGCAAGAAAAAGCTTGAGAATTACACTTTCATCCTGGTAATTTTGTTCAGTAAGAAGCATCGAGAACTATTTTTTTATTTTCCTCTGCAGTTTTCTTAGTGTCATCAGACTTTGTAGTTTCAATAATTTTGTCGTACATTGCTATAGATTTATCAAACTCATAACTTGAATAATATGCGCGTGCAAGCACAAACATTGTATCAAGATTTTTTGTATCTATGCTGATTGCTTTTTCAAGATAAGGAATTGCCTTTTCAGGCTCATCAAGTTCGAACACATAAAGAACACCAAGTCCATACAAAGCACGAACATAACGGTCTTCAATTGCAATTGCGCGAAGGTATGCTTCTTCGGCAAGCTTTAAGTAATTATATTTAACTTCATTAGTTCCGCTGGCATTATAATCAAGCGCAGCGTGAGACATATAGCCTGCACAAACGCCTACATAATAATAAAGGTTCTGATTATCAGGATAATATGTAAGGGCTTCCTGGAAAGCTTTAAGAGCTTCCCCATACATTTTATTATCAAGATAGCGGGTTCCAAGAATCTTATACCAGATTCCAATCTGACTTTGTGCCAGTTGAACATCTGCTACACGTTCCTGATATTTTTTTATAGCATCCTTGAGCTCTTCAATTGTTGTGGGATTATCTACACCTTCTTCCATTTTCTGATGACGGATGACTGTTTTGTTTGAAACTCCACCACATGAAACAAACAGGAATAATACGGCAAGAGATAGAATAACAGCTTTAATCTTATTCATTTTATTTCCCCTCAAAATACTTTTTGTGAGCATCTTCAAGCTGAGTGTCTGTAACATGTGTGTAGATTGTAGTTGTACTTAAATCGCTGTGTCCTAGCAATTCCTGTACAGAACGTAAATCTGCCCCACCCGCCAGAAGATGTGTTGCAAACGAATGCCTTAGAGTATGAACCTTAGCTTTTACTCCAGACAAGGCTTCCATTTCCTGGAACCTTTTCCATACACCCTTTCTGGAAATTGGTTCTCCCTTGTAATTTACAAAAACTTCGGAAATATTTCTACCCTTTACAAGCTCAGGACGCACTTCTTCCATATATTTTTTTAATTTTTGTGCAGCGGCTTCTCCAAAAGGCACAAGGCGTTCTTTATCACCTTTACCATGAACCAGGATTAAACGTTCTTCAAAATGAACGTTCGCAACCTTAAGGCTGCACGCTTCACTTATTCTAAGACCGCAGGAATAGATTAATTCAAAAAGTGCATCATCACGAACTCCAAGCGGTTTAGTTGTATCTATGCTCGAAAGAAGCTCGTCTGTCTGCTCTACAGAAAGAACCTTTGGCAAATGTCTTCCCGCTTTAGGTCTGTCTAAAAGAAGTGCACAATTTTCTGTCCAGTAATTTTTTCGTACAAGATATTCGCCAAAAGCACGGAGTGCCGAAATATCCTTTGCAAGTGTTAGTTCGGCATTTCCGTCTGTTTTACGCTTCATTAAATAATATACAAGATTCTGAGCAGTAACATCACGCAGTTTAATTCTTTGTTCCACAAGCCATTCAAGAAATTCCTGTGCAGAAATTCTATAAGTCTGCGCAGTCATTTCCGACATTCTGTTTACAAGAATTATATCTGTATAAAACTGATCAAGAAGATCCTGCACTGTCATAAGACATTTCCGTTAGTCAGACAATTTAATTCCGCGGCCGTATTTTTCTATCCAGATTGCAGGCTGACTCAAATCGTTTGGATCTATAAATCCATCAGGACGATTAAAAGGTCTTCTCTGAGGAACAACTTCATCTTTTAAAAGTTCAGCACCCCAAGGAGAATTCTTTTCTTTTTCTGTTGTTGTCTCAGCAGCTTCTACAGGGCTTGTTGTATCTGGATTTGATTCAAAAAAGAACGGTGTTGTCTCTTCTGGTTTTGATCCATTAAGAATTGAGTTAAGCTCGCTTGCGCCAACAACGTTTGGATCTTTTATAACTGGCTCCGGCTCAGGCACAGGCTCATTAATTTTTTCTTCAACTATAGGCTGAGATTTTTGTTCATTATCAAAACCTGTTGCAATTACTGTTACGCTGATTTTGTCTCCCATAGAAGGAGAGATAACCTGTCCCCAGTACATTACATAATCTTTAGCAGCACTAGCGCTTACAATATCACAAATATCTTTTATTTCGGCAACAGAAACCTGTTCAGAAGCACAGATATTTACAAGAAGATTCTTAGCACCATCAATATGAGAATCTTCAAGCATTGGATTAGAGATAGCTTTTGTAGCAGCATCTACGGCACGGTTTTCGCCTTCGCCAATACCAATACCAAAGATTGCATTTCCCTGTCCCTGCATTGTATTTTTAACATCTGCAAAGTCGGTGTTTACATCACCAGGTTTTGTAATAATATTTGATATACCTTCGACACCCTGACGCAAAACATCATCTGCAAAACGGAATGCATCTGGAATAGAAGTATGTCTGTCTACAACCTTAAGAATCTGTTGATTTGGAATTACAATAAGAGAATCAACCTGTTCCTTTAATTTTTCAAGTCCAGCTTTTGCCTGACGCATTCTTACAGGACCTTCAAAATCAAATGGAGTTGTTACAACTGCAACTGTAAGAGCTCCAAGTTCACGTGCAATCTTAGCAACAATAGGAGCAGAACCAGTTCCTGTTCCACCGCCCATACCGGCAGTTACAAATACCATATCGGCACCGCGTAAAGCATTTGTAATCATTTCGCGGTCTTCGTCGGCTGCCATTTCTCCAATTTCTGGACGACCACCAGATCCAAGACCTTTTGTTACTTTTTGACCAATTGCAAGCCTTATGTCAGTTTTTGAACCACTCAAAGCCTGAAGGTCTGTATTTATTGCAATAAATTCTACGTTGCTTATTTTTGCTTCGACCATACGATTAACGGCATTTCCACCACCGCCACCACAGCCTACAACTTTAATACATGTGGGACTATTGCCGTTCTGATATTCCTCGTAATTTGGAATAACGTCGCTGTCCTCTACAATTGATAAATCAGATAAATTCATATTTCCTCCCACTATGAATTAGTCTATTCAATTAATATTTAGAAAAACAGTTTTCTGAGCTTCTTGAGGAAACTCTCCTTGTTTTCATCTCCACTTCCACCACCGGATGATTTTTTTGGCTTTTTTCTTCCGGTTCTTACATTTACAAGTCCTTTATTTGCAACAACAAGTCCAACTGCCGCAGCATAATCAGGATTTCTATATTCTTCTTCGAGTCCGCCAAGGCTTTCTGGAATACCAACGCGAACAGCTCTTGTATGGAAAATCTCTCCAGTAAGTGGAACAATACCTTCCATTTTGGCAGCTCCACCAGTAAGAATAATATTTCCAGACAAGTCTTTAATTATTTCACTAGTATTTTTAATAATAGCCTGTTTTGCCATTGTAAGAATCTGAGTCATTCTTGCTGTAATGATTTCTGTAATTTCACTTTTCTTAACAAGTCCAGGAGGCTGCCCTCCAACACCAGGCAAACAGATATCAATATCATTATCTTTTGTTATCATTCCAGGATGACAACAACCATAATCAAGTTTAATTTTTTCTGCAGCAGCAAATGGAATTCCGTTTACAACTGCAATATCATTTGTTACAAGATTTCCACCAACAGGAATTGAACATGTACTTATTGGAGCGCCTTCATAAAGAACAAGAATATCTGTAGTGCCGGCACCAAAATCAATTATGATTGAACCAAGTTCAAGTTCGTCTTCGTGAGTAACAGCCTGAGTCTCTGCAAGAGTTTTGAGCATTACTCCATCAAGACCATAGCCAGCCCTGCTCATACATGTTTTGATATTTTGAATTATTGTTTTTGAAGCAGTAATAATGTGAACCTTTGCTTCGAGCTTATAACCAAGACAGTTGATTGGATCTGGAATATGAGCAACTCCATCAACAAGATAATCCTGCGGAATAACGTGAATCTTTTCTCTGTCGGCAGGATAATTTATGGCAGTTGCAATATCAATTACTTTTTCAATATCTTCACGAGTAACAGCAGAAGAACCACCCTTACTGTTATTTCTGATAGGAACTACGCCACGTGAATTCTGACTTTCAATTTGAGATCCGCCGATAGAAACTATTACTGAATTAACAAGAACACCGCCTTTTGTTTCGGCGGCTTCTATTGCCTGTTTAATGGCATCTTTGGCATCTTCAATGTTTACTATTACACCGTTACGAAGTCCGGCAGATTTTTGGGCAGACGTTGCCACAATATGAAGGTTGTTATCATCATCAACCTCACCTATTGCTACCCTTATAACACTTGTTCCAATATCAAGTCCAACTACAATTCTATCGTCTGCCATTTTATTAAGATCCCCTACCTTATCTTACACGAAACTGAGCCGTAACGCAAATCAATTTCATAAACATCTGCACCAATTTTGTTTACGACATCTAATACTACCATCATATACTTTAACGCGTCTTCATTCAATGCACGATCGGTTAATACTTTAATTTTTGATTGAGCAGGAATAAGTGCCAGTTCGTAGTTTCCAGTATCCTTTGGCAATACACAAATTTCAGAAATACCTGCAAAATAGTTTTTTTCCATGCTGCTGATTTTTGAAATCTGTTCAATGAGCGGACGATATTTAGAAGGGATGCGCATTCCGCCACTCATGTGCTCTACAGGAAGACCCGAAATAATTGGGATAGCATTTGAGTCAACCAAAGTCTTATCTTTTACAGGAAAAAGAACTCCATTTTTATCAATCTGAACAGGACTTGTATAGCCGTCATCTGCAACAAAAGTTACAGCAACTGGTTCACGCTCAACAACATTGATAAAGATTCTATCTGGAAATTTCTTCTCTACAAAAACATTATCAATTCCAGATTCTGACGAAAGAAGTGCTACTGCTTCTCCAACGTTAAAATTAACCCAGTTAGTACTGTTCATTGGAAGCAGTTTTTCTGCAATTTCTTCTGCAGTATAAAGCTTCTGTCCAGAAACAGTTACCTTAGGACTTGAGAATGCCGGCATTACATACTTGTAAACTACAAGCTCTGCAATGAGAAAGAAGCATAAAATTCCAAATATCACTTTGATAGTTTTTATCTTCTTGTCTCCAGAATCCTCCTTCTTCTCGGTATCAAATTTACCGAGTGAAACTGTTTCTGTAACTGCAGACGAATCTGCACCATTCATCAAAACTCCGATGTTACCCATTTTTGACATCCTTTTTCCCTACGCCCAGCGCAGAGACCCCTAATTTTTTTATATAACAGTCAGCGAATCAACGCTAATGTCTTCAAATTGTTCATAATCCGCATTTTTATCCTGGCAGCGTGATGCATTCAGAATAAAGCCGCACATTCCAAGTGTGATGATTATTGAAGAACCACCAACCGAAAAGAAGGGAAGCGGAATTCCGGTTGAAGGAAGGAGTCCGCAAACTACCATTAAGTTTACGACCGACTGTACAACAATTACAGACACGCATCCAAAACAACCGTAAGCAGCAAACCTGTCTGGACAGGAAACTGCAGCTTTAAAGCCTCGCCATGCAAACACAATCAAGAGTCCAATATAGGCGATGACTCCAACATATCCCATAGCCTCGGTCCAGCCGGCAAAAATATAGTCTGCCTGAACTTCGGGAATACTGTTCAACTTTGAAAGGCCTCTTCCAATACCTGCACCCCAGACACCACCGGCACTAATTGCTGCTTTTGCGGCATTTGCCTGATAGTTATATGACTGGAGGCCCTCTGAAGGTTTTAAAAAACCAATAATACGCTCAATGCGGTATTGCTCAGAACCAACCATAATAATTCCAATAGGAATTGCAATTAACAAAAATGGAATAACCCATTTAAGCTTAGCACCTGCAACAAAGAACATTAAAATTCCAAGGCAGGTAAGGAATACGCTTGTAGAAAAATCCTTCTGCAAAAGTACAAGCAATACCATCAAAAGAAATATTCCAACACAAGGAAGCACATCCTTTTCGCCAGAAACATCCTCACTAAGCTTATCAAAATAACTTGCAAGATAAAGCACCAGCGCAAATTTAACAAGTTCACTTGGCTGAAATGTAAAATTCAAAGGCAGTCGTATCCAGCGGCGGGCACCGTTCTTTTCGATGGAAAGAGGCTTAATAAATGTAAGCGCACAAAGAACCAGGGTAATAAGCACCATATAAATTACCAGTTTCTTTATTGTTTCCATGTCTAGCAGGAGGAAGGCCATAAAAAGAACAATCCCCGCCACCGAACAGACAAGCTGACGTTTTACAAAATAGAAGGAATCATTATTAAAAAAGCGTGCAGCATAACCTTGCGAGCACACAAAAATTGTAAACATGCCAAGTCCCCATAAAAGGAGAACAGATATTAAGAACCAGATATCGCTCTTGTGATATTTTTCCGAAGGTTTATGGGCATAAAAATCGTACTGGTTCATTACTCTGCCCCCTTGGAATTATTTGAGCTGCCATCTTCAATAAGTGGCAAAAGCTTTTCAAGAGCCATGCTGTGAGAACCCTTAAAAAGAATAAGGGCATTTTCTTTTGCAAAAGCTAAGATCTTACTTGCAGCGGCTTCATAAAAAGCATCATCATTTTTTTCAAAATATACAACTTCGCGTCCTGCAATTTCTTTTTCTTTTGAAAGGACCGTGCAGGCTGCTTTCATTTCTGGACCGGTTAGAATTACAAGAGAAGCATCTGTCTGAGCCACAGCCTTACCAATCTGAGTATGTGCAGAAGCAGAGGTTTCTCCGAGCTCTTTCATATCTGCAAGAACGAATATTTTTTGTTCAAAATTATTCTGTTTACCGCAAAAATCAATTACCTTTTCCATGGAATCAAGATTTGCATTATAAAAATCACAAACTGCTTTTACAGTGCTTCCATTTTTAAGCTTGATTGATTTTATATCCATGCGGCCAGAAATTGCAGACATGCCTTCAAGGCCAGCTTTAATTTCCTGTGGAGTAATTCCAATTTCTTTTGCAAGAGCAATTACGCCCAAAGCATTCTGATAGTTATATTCACCAGCCAACGGCAAAGTAATCTGAACTCCGTCTACACTAAAGGCAGTTCCATTTACACCAAGATCTTCAACAAAAGTAACTCCGCTTACTTCTGGTGAAACAGATTTTCCAAACTTAACAACCTTACCGCAAACTTTTTCTGTACAGTAATCTCCAAAGTCATCCTGAGCTGGAACAAAGGCAGCACCGGTAGCAGGAATATAATCAAAAGACTTTCGTTTTTCCTGGGCAATATTTTCGCGGCTGCCTAAAAGTCCGATATGAGCAGTTCCGATATTTGTGATAATTCCATATTGAGACTGCCATACAGCAGAGATTTCGCCAATTTCATTTTTGCGGTTCATACCCATTTCAAAAATTCCGATTTTTTCGTCTCCGCGAATCTGGAACATTGAAAGAGGAAGGCCTGTTTCAGAATTAAAGTTTCCTTTTGTATAAGCAACAGCTTCTTCGCCAAAATGCTTTTTACAAACAGAAACAAGCATTTCTTTTGTAGTAGTTTTTCCACTTGATCCGGTAATGCTTACGCGAATCATATTTGAAGCAATCTTCTGAGCATAAGCTTTTGCAGCAGCCTGGAGTGCATGCAAAGTATTTTCAACAAGAACTACAGTTACAACCTCAAACTTGCCGGCAGCAACAAGCTCTTTATAAAAATCATTATTCTGCTCGTAATCGCTTTTATTTACAAGAATAACACTTGCACCGTTTTCGATTGCCTGAGGAATATATTTATGACCGTTTTGATTTTCGCCAATAAGAGGAACGAACATTGCACCGGCAGTTACGTATCGGCTGTCTGTTACAACATATCCAAAGCCAAAGCCTGCGTTTTCATTCTGAACACCGCACTCTGCAAGAACAGTTCCATTTACAGCAGCCAAAAGAGAATCTAAATTAAGCAAGGATTTTTTCAAGGCTCCGCTCATTTTTTCTCCCCTGTCATTTCTACACGAACAATATCTTCTGTTTCTGCTTTGTGCATCCCAAGCTCTTCAACAGCAATTCGTTCAATTCGTTCTGCGCTTGAAAGCTGGCTTATATCGCTAACAAGCTTTTTATTTTCTTCAATAAGCTTTTCCTGCTTAATTTCAAGCTCATTAATTTCCTTGCTTAAATCTGTATATTTTTTTGTCTGCATTGCATAAAGACCAAGCATAACCGGAATTGAAAGAGCAAACAAACAGATGAGAAGAACTTTGAAAAAGTCTTTAATTTTACCTTTTACAATTCTGTTCATATCAATACCCCACAACCCCATCTAAATGATATTGCGTTGCATCAAAAAGCTTTCGAACAACACGAAGCTTAGCACTACGAGAAGGAGAATTAACTTTAATTTCTGCTTCAGTTGGAGCAACAGGCTTTCTTGTAAGAATTTCTGCACACTGGCGACCTCCGCAGCGGCAAACTGCAACTTCAGGAGGACATACACATTTTTTACCTAGATTTCTGAAATAATTTTTAACTATTCTGTCTTCAAGAGAATGGAAGGTTATAACACCCATTTTACCACCCTCTTTAAGACATCCGAATGCTGCATGAAGGGAACGAGGAAGTCGTTCAAGTTCACCATTTACAGCAATACGCAAAGCCTGGAACGTTCTTGTAGCAGGATGAATATTGCCATAACGATAATTTGCAGGAACAGCATTCCATATAATTTCGGCCAGACCTTTTGAAGATTCAATGCGCCCACCCTGGCGGGCAGCTACAATTGCAGCAGCAATACGTCGGCTAAGTTTTTCTTCACCATAAAGATATATAAGATCTGCAAGCTTTTCTTCCGGAAGTTCGTTTACCAAGTCTGCAGCAGATTTTTCACGATTTGGATTTAAACGCATATCAAGCTTTTCATCATAACGGAAACTGAATCCGCGTTCAGATTCTTCATAATGAAAAACAGAAATGCCAAGATCAAAAAGAATTATATCAGGTCGTTCATATTCAGAAGGATAATTTGCGTAAAAGTCGTCGAACCAGCCGTTGTAAAAATGAATACGATCTCCAAAAGAAGCCAGACGTTCACGTGCCTTTGCCTGAATTACACTGTCTGCATCTACACCGATAACACTGAGATTTGGATACTTTGAAAGGAAATTGAACGTATGCCCACCTTCGCCCAGAGTTGAGTCAACCATTACAGCATGGTTTTCGTACTTTTCCCCCATAGGACTCAACCATTCGAGACACTCGTTCAATAATACCGGCGTATGCACGATTTTCATTTTTTAAACAAAACAACTAAAACTGCAGTCCCCACCCAAGACTCACAGCTTTAGCAGTTCCCCTTCCACCCAATAGTTTTTTTATATATCAATTCTAAATGACATCCAGGCCTTTTAGAAATTAATATCATTAAATTCTTCCGCAGCCTCACGGAATGATTCTTCGCTAGCCTCCAGATAATCCTTATAAGTTGGTGCATCCCAAAGTTCAATAAACTTTGCCACTCCTAACACCGTGCAATCCTTAGAAAGATTAGCATACTCGCGCAAACTCTGGGGAATGGAAAGTCGTCCGTTTTTGTCAAACTCCACAGGCTGTGCTGGAGCAATAAAATGACGAACAACCTGCATACTCTTTGCTTTCATCATAGAAGCATTGTTCATCACCTTTGACTCAAAAGACTCCCATTCATCAGCAGTAAAAAGCCATAAGCAGTGATCAGAACCCTTGGTAACCATAAGTACGTTGCCGGGTACAGCTGTCCTCAACTTAGTTGGGAATGAGAGCCGTCCCTTTTCGTCAATCGTATTATTGTATTCACCAGTTAATAGATTCATACCCACTTATTACCACTTTCTACCACTTTTTCCCACTTATCTCCATTTTATACCATTTTTTTCTAAAGTCAAGCACTTTTTTTGACGAAAATAAAAAAATATGCATTTTTTTTATTCTAAGTAAAAGGGGAAAGTCTTCCCCTCGGCCGCACTACGTTGCGGCCTACCCCTTCGCCTAGGGGCGCTGCCCCTAAAACCCTGTTATGAATATAGAAGATGAAAAAAAATGCTCCCGCGGGGAACCTGATTTTGCTCCGCCGAGTAAGCGGAGTAGAAATTATCTACACGTGCAAGCCTGCCTTCGGCAGCCCTGCACTTCCCGCTTACTATGCTCCACAAAACCAGAACCCCCGCTCCGCATTTTTTTTTCATAATCTCTACATTAGGTTTTACGGACAGCTCCCCTTCTCCATATGAATATGTGACCAGAGAGGAGAGAATATCCCTATACTTATGGGTGAAAAAAATGTATATTTTTTATATGACCCGGGGTTCTATAAATACATATAATGAGAGTAGCCTTCACAATACTTTAAAGATTTTTTATGCGGAAAAATTTGGGGGGAAGACTGAGGTTGAATGTGAGGGGCATATTTTTGATATTCTTTGTGATGACGGGCATGTTATTGAGATACAGACAAAAAATCTGTCTAAACTGGCAACTAAAATAAAAGATGCGCTGGATAAGGGGCATAAGGTTACTTTGGTTTATCCGCTGGTTTATCGAACTCGAATTATATTGACTGACGAACAGGGGGCGCTTGTTTCTAACAGACTTAGTCCTAAGAAAGGATGTATTTATGACATCTTCCGGGAGCTCACGGGGCTTACGGATATTCTTTTGAATAAAAAATTTACGCTTGAAGTTATTACAATAAATATGATTGAACATCGGGTTCGCACTGGAGAACCTGTACAAACCACTAACAAAAGCAGAAGATTTAAAAAGAACTGGATAAAAGTAAACAAACGGCTAGACAAAATCCTGGAAACACGCACTTTCCACAAAAAGAAGGATTACACTTCCCTGCTGCCAGGAAACCTTTCTCCAGAGTTCTGCGCCAAAGACATTGCAAAAGCAGCCCCTGCACTATCCCGCTACGCCCACCTGATGCTTTGGGTTCTTGTACGCATACCGGTTATTGAACAGACAGATATTAAAAACAGATCACGATATTATAAAGTGTTAAAATAAAAAAAGCGGTTCCTTATGGAACCGCTTTTCTATATTTATAGTTTTACACTAAAAGATTACCAGTTATCTGACATATCATCTTCGTCGTGATTTTCCATGTCGTAAAGATCTGTTACAGCACGGAGGTCATCAAGGTAAAGATAGTATGTACCACGAGCCTGCATTGGGTTACAGTCAATACGGAATCCAAGAATCTTGAATCCAGGTTTGTCACCGTAATAAACGCTGCTCTGAACAATACCATGCTCTCCATCAGGACTAGGTGGAACTACACAAGTAAGCTTTTTCCAGCCACTGAAACCGAGTGAACCCATGTAAAGTTCATAGTTTCTTCCAAAATAATCCTGCAAAAGAAGATACATTTCATGATCCTGGTTACGACCACAAGCCCATACAGAAACTGTCTTTACAGTTCCTTCTACAGGATATGGACGACCTGCCATAATTGTAAATGAATCCAAACCACGGCGGAAGAAGTCTACTCTTACACCAAGTACGAGTGTATCTTCATCTTCTTTACCTTCATCTTCCTTGAGAGGCTCCTTCATAGCAGGACTTCCTTCAAAAAGACGAGCAGCAATAGTACCATCATCTGGAGAAATATGAACATACCATGAACCTTCACGTTCAAACTTATCTACAGAAATCTCGCGAAGAGAAAGCATAGCAGAATCTGCACCTACAGTTTCTGGATTAGGATCTGTAAGGCTCTGTGCAAAAAGTGCACCTGCTACTGCAAAAATCAAACTTAATGCTACTAATTTTTTCATTTTTCATCTCCTACAGATTTAACTCCATCATCACCGCTATCATCACCAAAATCAACTTCTCTGAGTTCATATCCATCGTAGATGTAAGAGAGAGAATTAGAAGTATATTTAATCTGATCAAAGAAAATTACGTAGTTATCAACATATTCTGCGGCATCAGAACGGATTCTAAAGCCTACAAATGTCATGCTTTCTGGGCCTGAACGAAGGTGTGAATGCTGTGAAATCCAGCCTGGAATATTTACAACAATATTTCTCCAGCCATTGAATGCCAGAGTACCAGCCTGAAGAACATT
>JBGVAV010000005.1:0-66377 GCA_045224915.1 Treponema sp. | reverse complement strand
ATAATTCGTTCGCTTTTTCTATGCGCAATTGTTTTATGTATTGAATTGGAGTTTTTTTTGTAAATTCGTTGAAGAGACGCAGGCAGGAGCTTTCGCTTATATCACACTGTTTGGAAAGGTCTTCAAGAGTTATTTCCTTTGTGTAATTTTCATTTATGTAGGTAAGAAGCTTTTTGATTTGAATTTTTCGCAAAATCTGCTTTTGAGACGAAGTTGAACTATCTGATTTAATTTGATTTTTTGACAATAAAAGATGAAATGCTGTTGTAATGTTAAACCTTACCTGGTTTTCATAATCATCATCTTCTGCGGCCATCTTTTCCCAGGCTGAATCCATCAATTTAATGAGTGTTTTATGCCAGTCTAATTGACCGTCCAAATAAATAAAATCAATGTTCCTACTGTTTTTGAAGGGCTGGATATATTTTTGCCAGAAAACACTCTCAGGTGAATCTGCAATTATAGAGGAATTAAAAACTAATGAGCGAAGCGTGCTTTTTTCCTTAGTACCTTTTTCAACAGAGTGAAGAATATTCATATTAATCAAAATTGAAGAGTTTTCTTCCATAAGGAATTTTTGATTTTCTACCTGTACATATATGTTTCCTTCTGTTACATAAATGAATTCAAATTCATCGTGCCAATGCAGGTTTACCTTCATTTTAGTAAGATCATCCAGATAGCATGCGATTGGAAAAGCAATGCTTCCGTAATTAGTTTTATCTTTTCCTGAACTGTCTGTATGAACATCACAAATACTAATAGCCATATAAATTCCAAATTTGAAGATATTGTCTTATCTTTATGCCAATTTTATCATAGTTTAATTCTAAATTGAAGATATAATCATATTATATAGAGAACTAAGGTCTTTTATAAGAGTTATCAGGAGGATTTCTATGGCAACATTACTTTTACCAATTATTTATCTGGCATTTATCAGCCTTGGGCTACCGGATTCGCTGCTGGGTTCTGCCTGGCCGGTTCTTCATCAGGAATTAAATGTCCCGGTTTCTTATGCTGGAATAATTTCTATGGTTATAGCCTTCAGTACAGTCCTCTCCAGCTTAAACAGTGACCGCCTTACAAAAAAATTTGGTACTGGCCTTGTTACAGCAGTCAGTGTTGCTTTAACCTGTGTATCTCTTTTTGCTTTTTCTCTTTGTCATAGCTTCTGGCTTCTTTGTCTGATTGCTGTTCCTTATGGTCTTGGCGGAGGTTCTGTTGATGCCGCTTTGAATAACTACGTTGCCCTTCATTATAAGAGCCGTCACATGAGCTGGCTTCATTGTATGTGGGGTGTCGGAGCAGCTGGCGGGCCATATCTTATGGGACTTGCACTTGCACAACAGAACAGCTGGAATATGGGCTACCGATATGTAGGTATGTTCCAGATAATTCTTACAGCAATTCTTTTTATCAGTCTTCCTATCTGGAAAAACCGCAAAGATGAAAATCAGTCGTCAGAATCAGGCTCCCCCGCACACACCGCAAAAGCCCTCAGCTTAAAAGAGATTTTGTCCATAAAAGGTGCAAAACCGATTATGCTCTGCTTTTTCTGCTATTGTGCCATTGAACAGACAGCAGGACTTTGGGCTGCAAGCTACCTGAATATTTTCAAAGGTATTGATGCAGAAACCGCCGCTTTTTTTGCCAGCCTTTTTTACATTGGAATTACAGCCGGTCGAGCAATCAATGGATTTATTACAATGAAGTTTTCTGACAAAGCCTTGATTCGTCTTGGACAGGTAATAATTGCCACAGGTATTATTCTGCTCTTTATTCCTGGTTCACACATTCTTGCATTTGCAGGCTTTATAATTATTGGGCTTGGCTGTGCTCCGATTTATCCATGTATTATTCATTCAACACCATCGACCTTTGGAGAAGATAAATCACAGGCAATGGTCGGCGTTCAAATGGCGAGCGCTTATGTAGGAACCACTCTTATGCCACCATTGTTCGGTCTGATTGCAAAATATATTGCAATCTCGCTTCTGCCTCTTTATCTTACTGTCCTTCTGATTGTAATGATTTGCATGTATAGTCTGGTCGTAAGAGTTATGAGAGAATCAACTGAATAAAGTATGAATGCAGTTATCAATGCAGGAGATATTTAATCAGAAAATCTCTTTGTTCTCTTTGTGTCATTATGAAGCTCATTCTGCACACTCTAACTTAAACACAGCCGTAATATCACCTTTGCCAAGAATCTTTTTTAGTTCATCCTGTGTGATTGGGGTGCTTGAGCCTGTCGAAATCACTTTGCCAAGCTTTGTAAAGTTCCAGCTGTTTTTATCATAATAAATTGTAATCTGATTTCCCTGGTATAAGATAATATCTCCTGCGGTTGTGGTGATCTGTTTGTCGTTACGAGGCAGTGATTTTGGAAGGGAACCGACTTTTTCAAAGCTGCCGTAGTCGTGCATATCAACCGTTACAGGTCCTTTTTTCAAAAGTTCGTAGAATGCCGCCCCCGAAGAATTGTTTTCGAGAATCGCTGTAAGAGTGTGCTTGCCGCTATCGCTGGTAATATCAATTTTGATTTTCATATTGGTTTCTCCATGCTTATTTTTTGTAACTGGTGATGCACATGCGGTAGTTATTAAAAAAAGTAAATTTATCAGAAGCAAGATAGTTTTTTTCATTTTTTCTCCCCCTGCAAAACTGTTGCAATAAGGTGGCTGATTGTCGCAAACAAAATAATGATTGCAAAGTAATCCAAAGCAAACAGAATATATCCACGCTCTAAATCAAAAAAGAAGAATTGCTGCTGCAAAATGAGATAGCGCCAGATGCCGCGGATGATAAAGGCGTAAATGCCGTAGAGGGAAAGAAGGATCATTATGATTCTAAAAACCCTGCGGTCCCTGAGCTTGTCGAAGGGGCCTAACCGAGCAATCATCTCCACATGCAGCCCGATATGCAGTGACATAAAAAGATAATACCAGTGACTGGCAAGCAGGTGCGCCACCCGCGCAAAACCAAGCCCGTTTTCAATTCCCAAAAAAGTAAAAATACGATTTGAAAGAATGATACCGCTGATCATCAAAAAATTTGTGCAGATCAAAACACCGCAGTTGATCACAGTCTGCAGCACCCGCCGGCCGTTGTACTGACCTCGGAAAAGCGCACCGTACCAGCGTCTGTTCAGCGTAATATGCATCGCCCACAGCACAAAGAGCGCCACTCCCAGAATCTCATGCACAATATCAGCCGGAAATAAATACGCTCCGCCCATCAGCACAATCGAAACGAGAGTCATTAAAATATCCAAAGGAAGGCGGAGTCGTTTTGTATTCATTACTTCAAAAGCCCTTCAACATATTTTTTGATGTCAGCTCCGCTGCCACGGGTAAAGTCTTTTCCGCCTTTGAAGCCCGCACCCTTCGAATATTTCGCAAGGTCAGAACCACTTCGACCGAGTCCGCTTCCGCCGCTTGTGCAGAGGGTAATCAATTTTTTGCCATCCCACTTCTGGCTTTCAACAAAAGTGTAAACGATTTTTGGAGCATATGCCCACCAGATTGGATAGCAGAGGATTACTGTGTCGTAGCCAGAAATATCAATTTTATTTGCAATTGCCGGGCGGCTTTTTGGATCGTTACATTCAATTGTTGTAAGCGATTTTTTATCATGCCAATTTAAGTCAGCGCTTGTGTATTTGTGTACCGGCTGGATTTCAAAAATATCTGCCCCCATTTCTTTTGCTAGCGACTTTGCCATTTTTTCTGTAGTACCTGTCGCGCTGAAATACACAACAGCAGTCTTAGCGAAAGCTCCTGTCATAATCAAACCTCCAAGTAAAATTGTAAGAATAAATTTTTTCATCATAATCCTCCTTTACATGCTCTCCTTCAGCACCTGAATAACTTCATCCTTAGTAAGCACCTTATATCCGCCATCAAGAATGAATGTCGCACCCGCAATGCCCTCGAACATATCTTCAGTAACACCAAGCTCAGCAAGCGACAAAGAAACGCCGATTTCCTGCATCCAGTTCTTCATTGCGTTTAAGCCTTCTTCTGCAACGGCAATATCAGTTTTGCCTTCACCACAGATATCCCATACATTTTTTGCAAAGCGCACAAACTTCGGCAACCCCGCCTCAATCTGAGTTTTATAGTAGGCAAGACTAACAGCGCTAAGTGTCATTCCGTGAGTTGCATCGGTATAAGCACCAACAGCCTGTCCAATCATGTGAACCATCCAGTCCTGACTTTTTCCGCGACCAATCAGAGTGTTCAAAGCCCAGGTTGCATCCCACATCAAATTACTTCGCGCCTCATAATCTTCCGGATTTTTTACCGCAATACGTGAAGCATAAATAACCGAACGCATCAGACCTTCTGCAAGATAGTCGCTCGCACTGTCATCGCTGCCAGAAAAATACTGCTCACAGATGTGATTAAAAATATCATAAATGCCCGCAACCATCTGACGCTTTGGAACAGTAAAAGTAAAGCGCGGATTCAAAATCGAAAACTTAGGAAAAACTTCTTCGCCAAACACATGACCAATCTTAAGCTTCTGCTCGTGATTTGTGATTACAGAACCGCCGTTCATTTCGCTGCCAGTTCCAACCATTGTGAGCACAGCGCCAACAGGAATAATTCGGTTAGCAGGCTCTTCCATCTTCATATAATATTTTTCCCACGGATCACCATCCCACCAGGCGCCGACTGAAACACCCTTGGCATAATCAATAGTAGAACCGCCGCCAACAGCAAGAATAAAATCAACATTTTCAGCTCGGGCAAGACGGCAGCCTTCAATAAGTTTTTCACTGGTAGGGTTTGGCATAACTCCAGGCAACTCAACAATTTCCTTGCCGTTCTTTTTGAGGGAAGCCACTACAGCATCGTAAATGCCGTTCCTTTTGATTGAGCCGCCCCCGTAAGTGAGCAAAATCTTTTTACCATATTTAGGAAGTTCTATATTTAAATAATCCAGCGCATTCTCGCCAAAATAAAGCTTTGTTGGATTTGAATAAGAAAAGTTTCCAAGCATTTTAATCTCCTTGTGTTTAAGTGACACATCGTCACTAATGAAATCATAAGGCATAATCAGTTACTTGTCAACACTAAAATGCAAAATAAACAACACAATGTCGCTTATTGCAAAATCACCAAAATAGTGTTATTCTATACCCATGGCTGAATATATCCGCGCACGAAGCGACGAACACAAAGAAGAACGAATGACTCAGATTAAGGAAGCAACCGCAGAGCTTTTTGTGGCCGCACCTTATGCAGAAATTACACTCACAACAATTGCAGAAAAACTTGGCTGGTCGCGCGCGAATCTTTATAAATACGTTACGACAAAAGAAGAAATCATCCTGGAAATTGCGGGAGACAAAATGGAGGCTTACTACGGCTCGCTGATTTCTGCAATGCCTGAGGGAAGCAATTTTTCTGTTGATGTAATTGCCGAAGTGTGGGCAGGAATCCTCAACGCAAATCAGGATTATATGCGCTATGTGTCTTATTTGAATCCGGTAATTGAAACAAATGTTACTGTGGAGCGCCTGGCAGTTTTCAAAAAGAAATATTATGACCTGGCTAATGCAATCAGCGACCGGCTTGCTACAATGTTGAAAATCCCACCGGAAGCAGCTTATAAAATCCAGCTGGATGTTTTGTTTTATGCTTCATCAAATGCAGTGTGCTGCTATAAAAATCCGCTCGTGCAAGAAGCCCTAAAGCAAATCAACATCACCCCACCGTCAATGGACTTTTACAAGGACATGAAAGAGTTTTTGAAGATGCGGCTGGAATATGTCACTGAATAAAAGAGGTTTTATTAGGTTGACGACACAAAAAAATTGAAAACCGTCAAGCTTTTAGCCAGTCTTTTTCTATCGCATTATTAATATTCGTTTCTACCCAGGTATATACCTGTGGCATAAATTCTTTTACGATGTTCATTCGTTTTTCGACATTAGAACGGTTTGTTCCGCTACCTACCCATGTATGGCCTTTTGTAAGAGTATTATGTAAAAACGGCTGAAGTCTATCCATACAGGCAGCATATTTTGCATCAGGAGTTTTCATTTCGTCAAATTCTTCCCATAGACCACGGATTTCCTGTCCCTGCTCTTGTGGTAACATTGCAAACAACTTGTTCGCGGCAGCCTGTTCTCTCTGTTCTTTATCTTTATTTCCGACAGGATCATAGGCGAATGTGTCACCCGCATAGATTTCAATCAAATCATGAACCACACACATTTTTATGGCACGGGCCACATCAACAGGTTCTATAGCATATTCTGTAAATAACAAAGCCATCACAGCAATGTGCCAGGAATGCTCCGCATCATTCTCACGACGCGAACCGTCAACAAGCATTGTTCGTCTCAAAATACCCGTCATCTTATCAATTTCTGCAGTGAACTTAAGCTGCTGGTCTAAACGAATATTCTTGCTTGAAATAAAATCTTCAAGTCCCATGAACACCTCCCTTTAGGTCTCACCCAATCGTACAAACTTTTCCGCGTAGAATATATCCTAATTTCGTATAGCAGGCATTTGACGCAGCGTAATCTGCATCGGTGTAGAGGGTTGGAAGTAAGCCCTGTTTTACTGCTTCCCTTGAAACCTGATAAACAAGATTTTCTGCATAGTGGCGGCGGCGGAATTCTTTAAGAGTATAAACAAGACTAAGACTTGCCAGATTATTGGAAACTCTGAAATTGCAGCTTGCAACAAACTTGCCTTCGGCATTTTTCCAAAGGTACATATGGCCGTCTTCAATAATGGTTTGTGAATCTTTTCTGTAAGTATCTCGATCCTGAACATCAATCTGAAGTTCTGTGTGGAAATTTTCTTTAAAATTAGTGAGTTCCTCCAGATCTGCCATAGTGCAATGATGAAGTTCGCCGTCTACTTTTGTGAGCGCTGACTCATCAACAAGCTTTGGGCAATCATAGGCAAACATATTTTTCAAAATAGAAAGTTTTTTATTTTCTCCGGCAGCTCTCTTCATAAAATATTCTGCAAGCTCGTATTTCATGACAATGCCATGGTTTCCGTCCAAAAATCCGTGCTCGTCAGAAAGCTTCCAGGCCTTATCCATTTCTTCAGAAGTTGCATCATCCGCGGTCCATATCCAAACAGGAAAAGGACTTTGAGAATAACAGATAATCATGCGGTTGTGGTCAGTCAAAAGCAGCTCGCAGTCTCTTTTCATAATGCGTGCGAGTACAAAAAAAGTGTACTTGTCTGCTTCCAGGATTTTGAAGTCTCTTTCGTCTGCAAAAGTGTCCATATGTTATCTCCTGATCGATTTTTTAAACAATTATCCTTTGTACACAAACAATACAAAGCGGCAGATACATAAAGATAAGATTTAGTCTCTGCCAGAGGCCTTCGTTTGCGATGAAGGTTGAAGCAAAGTTTTCTTTATCTGACATGATGAATAAAACAAAGAATAATAATGAAATTACAAAGCTTGCAAGACTGATTATTCCAAATAAACTTTCGTTTGATTTAAAATAGAAAATTGAAATAATCAGAGGAACAAAAAGAAACAGACAAAAACCAATAGCTGATCCCGCTCCGTGAATTTTTGAGGCGACTGTTGTTATTTCTTTAGTTTCATTCACGCTGAAAAAACATGTAAAGATACAGGCACCGATTGCAAACGCAGAAATGAAGACAAGTAATACAATCGTCAATTTTGGTGAAACTGGATTGAAATAATCATATATGGCAGGCAAAGCAAATAAAAACAAAAGACCTTCAATAAGCATCCAGATATTAAAAGGAATCCTTACAGGACTTTTTGGATTTCCAAGGGCGCTTATAGACATTTTCATACTGCTATAGCCTTTGTAGAAAAAGGAAAGTATGAAGGAAACAATTAAATCTCCAAACATTGCGATGAGTAAAAATATCCAGGCAAAATTATATATTGTTTTCATTCTTTTTTATAACCGATAAAAAATTATAACAAATATGCCTGTTATGCTCTAGGTGGGATTATTTTTTCACACATGTTGCATATATCAAACCCATCCGCCCCACTTATCAGCAAGGCGGATTAAATGGACTTAATTTTTTATTTTATTTTAATTTTTTATATCCGTAAACAGCAGTTGAACCAAGTTCTTCTTCAATACGAATCAGCTGGTTGTATTTTGCCATGCGATCTGTACGGCTCATAGAACCTGTTTTAATCTGGCCTGAGTTTGTAGCAACTGCAATGTCGGCAATTGTTGTATCTTCTGTTTCACCTGAGCGGTGAGAAGTTACTGTTGTGTAGCCGTGGCGATGTGCCATCTCAATTGCTTCAAGAGTTTCTGTGAGGGAACCAATCTGATTTACTTTGATGAGGATTGAGTTTGCAACTCCAGACTTAATTCCTTTTTCGAGGAACTTAACGTTAGTTACAAAAAGATCATCTCCTACAAGCTGGCAGCGGTCACCAATGCGGGCAGTAAGCTTTTTCCAGCCTTCCCAGTCATTTTCATCCATACCGTCTTCGATTGAGTCGATTGGATATTTTGTGATGAGTTCTTCAAGGTATGCAATCTGTTCGTCATCGCTCAGGCACTTTCCGTTTGGATCTTTTGGAGTTCCGTTTGAAAGCTGTTTGTAGTTGTAGAAGAATTTGCCATCCTTTTCTACAGAGAATTCAGATGAAGCACAGTCCATAGCAATCTTTACATCCTTACCTGGTTTGTAGCCTGCATCTTTAATAGCTTTAACAATGCTGTCGAGGGCGTCATCAATTCCATCAAACTTTGGAGCAAATCCACCTTCGTCACCAACAGCAGTAGAAAGTCCGCGCTTTTTCAAAAGCTTTGCAAGTGCATGGAAAACTTCGGCACCCATGCGGATAGCTTCTTTTTCTGTCTTAGCACCAACAGGGCGAATCATAAATTCCTGGAAAGCAATTGGAGCATCTGAGTGAGCACCACCGTTGATAATGTTCATCATTGGAACAGGAAGTACATGAGCATTTGCGCCACCAATGTAGCGGTAAAGAGGAATGTTGAGAGCCTTTGCTGCAGCCTGTGCGGTTGCAAGAGAAACACCAAGAATAGCGTTTGCACCAAGCTTGCTCTTTGTAGGAGTTCCGTCGAGCTTGAGCATCTTCATATCAATTGCGCGCTGTTCAAAAACGTTTGCACCTTTAAGGGCAGGAGCAATAATTTTGTTTACGTTTTCTACAGCCTTAAGTACACCCTTACCACCATAGCGTTCCTTGTCGCCGTCACGGAGTTCAAGAGCTTCGTTTTCACCGGTACTTGCACCACTAGGAACTGCGGCACGACCAAACACACCGTTTTCAAGAATAACGTCTACTTCTACAGTAGGGTTTCCGCGTGAATCAATAATTTCACGACCAATTACATTACTGATTGCAACTTTGTTTAACATAATTATACCTCTTATATTTTATTTTTTGTTTCTGATTTATTTAGCTTTGCCCTGATTTGCAACAGCTTCCATTTTTGCTTTAAGAGCTTCCTGGTCTCCAAGGTAGTAGTGTTTGATTACTTTAAAGTTGTCGTCAAACTCATATACGAGCGGAGTTCCTGTCGGGATATTTACTTCAAGAATTTGTTCTGGAGTAAGGTCATCAAGATATTTTACAAGAGCTCTAAGACTGTTTCCGTGAGCAGCAATAATTACACGCTTTCCGGCTTTCATTTGTGGTTTGATTTCTTCAAGGAAATATGGAATTACGCGGGCAATCGTTGTTTCAAGACTTTCATTCTGAGGAAGAAAACTTGGATCAACCTCGCGGTACATTTCCTGTTTTTTCGCAGAACGTTCATCGTCATCAGAAAGGGCAGGAGGCTTTACATCAAAAGAACGTCTCCAGATTTTTACCTGAGCTTCACCAAATTTTTCGGCAGCTTCTGCTTTATTTTTTCCCTGAAGGTCTCCGTAGTGTCGTTCATTGAGTTTCCAGGTTTTAATAACAGGCAGCCATTCTCTGTCCATTTCTCCAAGGATTCCATTAAGAGTATGAATTGCACGTTTAAGATAGGAAGTGTAACAGATATCAAAATCATAACCTTCCTGTTTTAATAGCTTGCCGGCAGCTTTTGCTTCTTCGCGGCCTTTGTCACTAAGTTCAACATCTGTCCAACCTGTAAAAAGATTGAGTTTATTCCATTCACTTTCACCATGGCGGACCAATACAAGTTTTGTCATATTATTACCTCGTTGTTGTCTTGTTGTTAGTTATCACTAACTTGAATAGAATAACATTTTGTTGTATTGTTAGCAATAACTAACATAATATCAAAGGAGGATTTTATGAAAGAATACGTTTGGCTTTTTCCAATTATCTTTATGTTTCATGACATGGAAGAAATCATAGGCTTTAAGTTTTTCTTACGACAAAACGAGGCAGATCTCCAGAAACGCTTTCCTTTTATCCTCCGCCGTTATGAGAATTTTTCAACAGAAGGCTTTGCACTTGCAGTTTACGAAGAACTTATTTTGTGCATTGCAATTTCCGCACTTGCTTATTTTATAGATCGCAGTTTTTTGTGGTACATCTGGCTTGGTGCATTCCTTGGCTGCGATCTTCACTTTTTTGTACACCTTATCCAAGTGAGCATTTACCGCCGCTATATTCCTGCGTGCATTACAAGCTTGATTTGTCTGCCAATTAATACGCTGATTATTTGTAAGTGTATTTTATGTATAGAAGATTCTGCCCTGTTCGCAGGTGCGTTTATGGCGTTTGGTGCAATCCTTGTTTTTGTAAATATCTTTTTTGCACAGAAGCTGATGGGGTGGTTTACTAAGAAAACAATTGGTTAAGGTAGAAGCTGAGGTTGACGACCCTCCAAAAATTGACCGTCGTCAACCTGTAAAGGTTCTATTTTTCAGGTTCAATCTCGTTAATTTTCGCAAGAATATTTTCCATCGAAGTAATTAATTCCGAAACAGTCTTAAAATTCTCACTTAGATTCAACTGATAGAAAATCTGTGTTCCAAGCTTCTTTGGTTTGATTAATCCGGAATCCTTAAGTACTTTCAAATGATGCGAAATTGCAGGGCGCGAAAGATTTGATTTGGCAGAGAGATTAGAAACGTTAATTCCTTCGCGGCCAGCTTCTGCAATATCCATAATCAATTGCTGACGATATTCATCGCTCATTGCAATGAAAAACGGAACGCACGAATTAAAGGTCTTGAGTGTCTTCTTTATTTCAGATTTGTCTATCATATATTAATAATAAGTCTAACAAATCTAGTTGTCAATATGATTAAATGATTAAAAAATTAAACAATTAATCAAAAATTTATTGACTTTAAAACGATCTGTTATTATATTCTGTTATAATGATTAAGCGTTTAAGAATTTAAACGAATAAACGCTTAATCAAAAGAAATCTGTAACAAACAGCAGGCTTTTGCCTCTGTAATCATTATTTTAGAGGAGTTTTCAGAAATATGAAAGCTACAAGATTGTTTTTCAAACGTCCGTGGATAATCATTGCGATCTGCGTGATTCTCACCGGCGTTTTCGGATTTTTCATTACAGGGCTTGGAATTGATAACTCAATCCGTCAGTTCCTCCCTCAAAAGGACGCTTCTTATACTCGTCTTACTCAAACAGAAGATGAATTTGGAAGCATGATTGTAATTGGTGTAAGCCTTGAATCAAAAAAGGGTTCTGTACTCACTCCAGAAAACATTGAGGTTGTAAGAAAAATTACAGACCGTTGTCTGGACCTCAATGAAGTTGAAGGCGTTGATTCACTTACACATATTGATTATGTCTGTGAATCTGATGGCTCAATTTCTGCCAGTCAGCTGATTCCAGATACTTATACTGGGAGCGAAGAAGATATCGCCCAGCTTGAAGGTCGCCTTGCTGAATGGAGCGATATGTACAAGCGCGTTATTGTAAATGATGATAACACTGCAACTCAGATGCAGATTACAATTCATTCAATGACACCGGAAGAAAAAGCAACTTCAAAAATTACAGATGCTGAACGACAGCAGAAGATTCTTGAACAGGTTCGTCAGGTTGTAGTAGAGGAGTGCGAAGGTCAGCCTTTGATTTATAAGATTTACGGTGACCCTGTTGTTGCAGAGAGTGCACGCAAGTTTATGATTTCTGACCTTGCTGCTTTAATTCCACTTGTAATTATTGTAGTTCTGCTTTCACTATTCTTCAGCTTTAAGACAGTTGATGGTACTTTGCTTCCTTTGATTACTGTAGTTATGTCTGCAGCCTGGACAATGGGCCTTATGTCACTGCTTGGAATTACCTTTACTCTGGTTTCCAGTGTTATTCCTGTTGCTCTGATTGCCGTTGGTTCTGCTTACGGTATTCACGTTCTTACACATTATTATGTTGCACTTGATGGGGTAGAAGGAGAGCTTACCCGTGAAAAATATGTTGAAGCAATTTTTGCAGGGCTTAAAGAAGTAATGAAGGCTGTCCTCCTTGCCGGAGTTACTACAATCGTCGGATTCATTTCGCTTGTTTCAAGTCCTATTGAACCACTTCACAGCTTTGCAATCTTTACTGCAATTGGAGTAGGAATTGCTCTCCTTCTTTCTATCACTTTTATTCCGGCTTTGCTTTTGACTAAGGATTTTAAGAAGGTTCAGGCTGGCCGTGAAAAGATGAAGCACATCACTGAAAAAGTTGAGCGCCGTCTTGAACGTGCCCGTCAGCTTGCCGGTGGAAAGGAGATGAAAGATGCAAGTGGTAATACACTTTATAACATCTATCACTTCTTCTGTGGTAGCCGCGTTCGACTGATTATTTTTACACTTGCGATTTGTGCGATCTCTTATACTGGTTTGCGCATGCTCAAGATTGATACAGCAATTGTAAATTACTTCCCGGAGAACTGTGAGCTTCGTCAGGATATTAAATCAATCGACAAGAACTTTGCCGGTACTAACAGCTTGTATTTTACAATCGAAGGTCAGGAGAAGGGCGATCTTACAAATCCTGAAATCCTTAAGGCTGTAGATGATATGCAGGAATACCTTGCAGATAACTATGATGGAATTGGTAAGATTGTTTCTTTCACAACCTTCATTAAGCGAATTAATCAGGTTTGGCATGTCCCAACAACTGAGGTAGCCGATGCAGGTGTTGTTGGTGGCTCTGATGATTTTGGAGACTTCGGGGACTTTGGAGATGACTTTGCCGCTGATGATGGTTTTGACAGTTTCGATGATTTTGGCGACTTCGGAGATTTTGGTGATTCAACAGAAACTGCAGCAACAACAGAAGATCCAGATTGGATTGACCCAAATATCGAATATGCAGAAAAGCTTGCTAAACCAATGACAACTCAGGAAGTTCTGGCAATGCTCAACCGTGCATATATCGAAGCTGGTGCTAAAAAAGCAACTCCAGAAAAAATGCTTGCTGCTCTTGAAAAAGACTGCAACTACAACGGAATGGCTTACTACGAGATTCCTTATGATCCTGCAAAGTATCCTGTTCCAACACGTGAAGAACTCTCTGGTGTAGTAAACGGTTACCTTACTTTGCTGTCTGGTTCTCTTGACCGCTTTGTAGATGATGAAATGAGTCCTCGTGTTATGCGTGTAACTTGTCAGCTCCGCAATCACTCAACAGAAGAAACTGGAGACATCATTGCAGCTGCCAAGAACTTTGCCGCAGAGCACTTCCCTGAAGGCTACACAATCGAAGCAACAGGTGCTGGTGAAATGGAATACACAATGACTAAGATGATCGTATCAAGTCAGGTACAGAGCCTTTTGATTTCCCTCATCTCTGTATTCATCATCATCACAATTGCCTTCGGTTCTGGCTGGGCTGGAATTGTTGGTTCTGTACCACTTGCCCTTGCAATTCTTTTGAACTACATGGTAATGGGCTTTGCCGGTATCAACCTTGACCTGGTAACAAGCATCATCGCTTCTGTCGCAGTTGGTGTCGGCATTGACTACACAATTCACTTCCTTACAACTTACAAGGAAGAGCGTGCTAAGACAGACAACCTGGAGCTTGTTACACGTGAGACCTTCCGCAAGTCTGGTCACGGTATTGTAACAAACGCACTTGCAGTAGGACTTGGATTCCTTGTTCTCTGCTTCAGTAAGTTCGTCGTACTCCGCTATATCGGTGTACTTGTAGCAATCGTAATGTTCACTTCAAGCTACCTTGCAATGACAATCATTCCTGGAATCCTGAACGTGTTCGAACCTAAGTTTATTAGCAAAAAATCAAAGTAATAAGGAGATATATTATGAAACATTCAAAGACACTTGCAGTTTTGACTGCACTTACAATTTTCGCTGGTTCAGCTTTCGCAGATGCAAAGGGAACTGAAATTATGACAACTGTAGCAGACTTCAAAAAGCCTAGCTTCTCTCGCAGTCAGGTAATCATGAGCCTGCAGGACAAGAGCGGTGCTAAAGAAGACCGCCAGATTATCGAGTACGGAAAAGAAGCAGATGGAAAAACTTATGTTGTAATGGACTTCAAGGGACCTGCTAACGTAAAGGATACACGCTTCCTTCAGATTACAAACGACAATGGTCCGGATGACAAGTTCATTTATCTTCCATCTTTGAAATCAGTTCGCCGTGTAAACTCAAGCGAAGGTTCTAAATCATTCATGGGTTCAGATGCAACTTACGATGACCTTTCAACACGCGATGTTTCAGAAGATGACCACCAGTATCTTCGTGAAGAATCAATCACAGTTGAGAGCGGCGTTTCTTATGACTGCTATGTAATCAAAGAAGTTCCACTCGATAAAAAAGGAACTCAGTACAACTACCGCATGGTTTGGGTTGATAAGGCAACAATGTATCCAATCCACACAGAGATGTACGACAAGAACGACAAGCTTGTTAAAGTTCTCGAAGTTCTGAATATCCAGAAAATCGATGGCTACGATATGCCAATGGAAAACAAGCTCAAGAACGTTCAGACTGGTCACAGCACAACTCTTAAGATTATTAAGGTAGAAGTAGACAAGCCACTTCCAGACAGAGTATTCACACAGAACTTCCTTACAACTGGAAAATAGGTTACAGGTGCTAGGTTATAGGTTTTAGGAGGGGGAAGTCTCCCCCTCGCTTCAGCCCGCGCTGCGGTCTTACGCTACCCCTACAACGGGGGGCACCCCCGTAACGCCCCCGGCTCCACATTATAGGAGATCAAACAATGAAACTTAATAAATACATTCTTATGACATCAGCCCTCATTATGGGCGCAAATTGCGCATTCGCCGATGACTTCGAAAGTTTCGACGACTTCGCTTCATTTGGAGATGACACCTCATCAGGAGCGGCTACCGCGCTAGAAGTAAATGGCAGCATAGATTCAGAAATCCGTGCCTACGTAGATGTTGATGAGGCTAAGGCTGAAAATGTAGAAATGGACGCAAGTCCATCTGCTGCAATCGATATGAAATACAGTGGCACAAAATCCGACATGGAACTCAGTCTTAAGGTTGATGCAGATACAATCAAAAATCATCCGGAAGATGTAAGTGACGAAGCTGTTCTCCGCGGCTATTTTGGAAACCTCTCTCTTGAAGCTGGTAAAATGAAAGTAGTCTGGGGCAAGGGTGACAAACTCCATGTTCTCGACAACTTCAATGCAGATGACTATTCAGACTTCATAATCCCAGACTATCTTGACCGCCGAATCAGCACACCAATGGTTCGAGCCGTATACAGTCTTCCATTTGCAAATATGAATATAGAAGGTGTTTATACTCCACTTTTGCCTGTAGACAGATTTGCTACAGAGGGCCGCTGGACTCCTGCACAGGTTGCGGCTTTGACAGGGACAGTAACTAACTCAACTGTTACATATGTAAAAAATCTTGTAACAGATTGTGAGGCTGCAAGAGCAGGACTTGCTGCTGCAACAACAATAGCAAAAACTTCTCAGGCGCAGGCGGCTGCTGCAACTGCTGCGGCTACTGAGTATGGAAATAAAATTACCGAATATACAAATGCAATTGTTCAGGCAAAAACAACACTTGCAACAATGGGCGATTCATTAACTGCTGAGCAAAAAAATCAGTTGAACACCCAGATTGAGCAGGCAACCATAGCTATCGTTCATTGTACTGCAGAGAAAACAGCTCAGACAGAAGCTGCTGCTAAGTATACTGCAGCTGCCACTTCGGCTGCAGCGCAGGCTGCTGATTATCAGGCCAAACTTGTTGCAGCAGATACAGCATACACTTTAGCATTAAACAATGTTTCATCTGTTGCTAATAATATCTACCCCGACCTCTGGAACTTAAAATACAGCCAGTTCGGCGCCCGCACAACCTGGACTCTCGGACAGGTAGATATGGGACTCAGCTACTACAACGGCTGGTACAAACAGCCATCTTTCAATGATGACAAACTCAACAGCTTCCTTACATCATACCTTGCAGATGGTGAAGTTTCAGAAGATGAAAAATTCCTTGCCTACGACAAAAAACAGACATTCGGTCTTGAAATGTCTTCAATCATCTGGCACTTCAATGTACGTGGTGAGTTTGCTTATAATCTTACAGATGATATGGATGGTTCAGATCCTTGGGTACACAACAATTCAATTGCCTGGCTCGGTGGATTTGATATCGACCTTCCATTCTGGAATGCTAACTTGAACGTACAGGAAACAGGAAGTTTCATCCTCAATGGTGATGAATGTGATAAGAATACAATGGATGTAGACTACAACAAAAAAGGTTATTCAAATAACAAGCTTGTTGCTAACGTAACTACATCATTCTTAAATGACAAAGTCGCACCAGAGGTAACTGTAATGTACGGATTTGAACGCGGCGACCTCGTTGTAATGCCAAAGCTCGCCTTCAAGCCTGATCAGAACCTTACACTCACAGCCAGCGGAATGTACATTCACTGCGCAGACGAAGACAGCGATTTCTACTCATGGCGTGAGAACAGCTTCGTAAGCGTTGGCGCTAAATATCAGTTCTAAATGGATTGTCACGTCGCCCTGTCGGGCTCCTCGCAATGACGTCATTTACGTGTCATTGCGAGCGTAGCGAAGCAAAATCTTTTTTGTCTACGATTCTTTCTTGAAAATTCTCTTCAATAATTTTCTCCAGACTCGGGCGAGGGATATTTAAAATTTCAGAAATCTCTGAATAAACGCGGTCAATAAGAAAAAGGTCGTTACGGTTTCCGCCAAGCCATGGCTCGGATTCCGGGTTATCTGTTTCGGCAAGGAGCAGTTCAAGTGGAGTGAGACGAAGAAGCTTTTGAAGATGTTTTGAACGAATTGTTTCAACGCCAAAAGTTTGAGGATAGCCTCGGCGGATAAACTCAAGATAGATTTCTTCAGGGCCGTCATACCAGTGAATGACAGGACGGGCGTGTGGATAGTCTGTCAGAATGTCGCAGATTTTTTGTTCGGCGGCTTTTGTATGAATAACGCAGGCCTTTTCTGTTTTGTTGCAATAATCAAGAATCCAACGGAAAACCTTTTCCTGATTTTTGGGAGAACTTTTTGACCAGCAAAAGTCCATGCCGATCTCACCAATAACAGGAGACTGATCCAGATATTTTATAAAACAGGCTGCTGTCGTTGGGTCGTCCAGCAGGGGAGCATTTTGATCTGCATAGTTCGGGTGAATTCCAAAAGTAGGAATAATTTTGCAGGAAGGATTTTCTGACTGTGTATGACTGGAAATCTCGCAATTTGTAAGATAGCTTTTTTCATCAACTGAGGCTGCAACAAGGATGCCCGAAAAGTTCGCCAGCTGCTGATTCAGGTCTTCGCGTTTATAGAAATCCAAATGTGTATGAAAATCAATCAGCATATTAAAAGAAAACGCCTTTCACAAAAATCTCAATTCCAATTCCAACGAGGATAATTCCGCCAAGCAGTGTTGCTTTAGAACCAAGTTTTTCTCCGGCCTTTTTGCCAATTAAAAGTCCAGTCATACAGATTGCAAAAGTTACAATCGCAATAATCAGTGAGGCAACCAGAGCCATCACCAGACCATAATCTGCAATTGTGAAGCCTACAGAAAGGGCATCAATTGAAGTTGCAACGCCCTGAATCAAAAGTGTAGCGAATGTCAATTTTGCAACTGCTTCTTCAGCTTCCTTCTCCTCTTCTGCATCCGGATGCAGTGCTTCCCAAATCATCTTACCGCCAATCCACAGCAGCAGTGCCAGCGCTATCCACGGAATCAACTTTTCAAAGCTCTTAAAATATTCAACAACAGTATGAACGCAAATCCAGCCAATCATTGGCATGGCAAACTGAAAGAAAGCATAAATACCCGCAATAAAACACATTCGGCTTTTTTTCATCTGGTTTTCATTTAGAGCATTAGCAATAGAGACAGAAAAAGCGTCCATAGCAAGACCAACGCCAAGCAGAACGCTGTTTACAAAAAAGATAAGGTTCCATTCCATAGTAAGAGTCCTTAGTCATGAGTCTCGCAATTTAACACAAGCCAGGTTTTCACCAGTATGTTGACTTGTCACGCACAAGGCGCCCGCTACTCCCCCATGGAAGTTATTATAAAATGTTCTTAAATTATCGCAAAAATCCGCCTTCCGGTCAACATTTTATGAAAATTAAATTGCAGTTTGGAGTGTTTTCTATGCACAGCTGATTACAGATACAGTCGTACTTTTGCTTGCAAAAAATCTGCTTGCTTCAACAGAGCTTTCTATAACCGAAATTGCCGGTCAATGTGGTTATGCAAATGCAAGTAAGTTTTCAGAGGTCTTCAAAAAAAACGAGGGCATTCTCCCAAAAGAATGGCGTAAATAATTTATTGTTAGTAGTAACTAACTGATTGACAAAGCCCGCATTTAAATATATTATTCCTCGCGTTAGTCAATGCTAACAAAGGAGTAAAAATGATTAAATCAAAAAAATTGGTGACAGCAGCAGTTTTGTGTGCCTTCACCGCAGCTTTTGCATTTGCACAGGAAGTATCTTTTGAAAACAAGCTTTCTTCAAATGTTGTAGATATTACTATTACAGATGCAGGTTCTGAAACAGCTTTTTCTGGTTTTGAAAATGAAACAGCAGTTGAATATTCTTCAGATCAGCTTGATATGGGTCTTACACTTAAATTCAATCTTTCAAAAGAAGATGATGATTCAATCTCTATTGGTTCAGACGACTATGTAGACGACTACTTCATCGAGTTCCGCCCAATAGAATTGCTTGGAATTGGTTTCCACAAAGGATATGCTGTTGCAGGTTCATACCTTCCTTACTACGATGGAGAAATTGATGCCGCCAATATCGGAAGCGATTTTGGATTATTTATCCGCCCAATCGACGGCCTTGTAATTGCTGGCGGTATTGATTTCATTTCATATTTTGGAAGAGAAAATGTAACACCACTTTTTAATGCAGGTTTTGAATATGCCCTTGGCGAAACAGTTGCTTTTGGTGCTGCTTTAAGAGACATTGCTTCTGATGACCGCACACTTGGTGCTTATGCATCTTGCACTGTTATTGAAGGCCTTACTCTCAATGCAGGCTTTACTTACAACGGAGAAATTGAAGATTACAATATTTCAGGCAATCTTATCAATGCAGGTGTTATATTTGCAAAAGACGCTCTTGGAATTTTTGTTGACGCAGTATTCGCAGCAGGCGGAGATGAAGATCCTGCAAATGAACTTTACGCTGCAACAAGTGTAAGCTATCAGGTAAATGATGCAATCTCAGCAAGCTTGTCTGGCAGCTTTACTACAGATTTTGACAATGATGATTCATGGGCAATTGGAGTTTGCCCAGCCGTTGATTATGCTTTAAACGAAAACAACACAGTCGGTGCAAGCGTTTCTGTGAATATCATGAAGGATGCCAAAGCATTATCATTCCCAATTTACTGGAAATATACATTCTAAAAAAACATAAATAATTAAGTCCAAACTTTTTCCGGCTGTACACACCAATGCAGCCGGTTTTTTTATTAACACACTCCAAACAACAATTTTCACTCCATTCTGCAATTTAAATTTCTAAAAAACTGCCGTTAGTCTTGACTAACCAACTGCACAAAACTAATATATTTTTATTGTTAGCCTAAACTAACATAGGAGTAAATATGTCATCTAAAAAATCAAAAGCTCCTGCAAAAAAAGGCCTGGTTGCCTGGATATTCGATTTTGCAGGTGAAAAAAAAGGGCCATACCTTTGGAGTGTGTTCTTTGCCCTTTTAAGTGTAGCGTGCTGTATTGCACCTTATTTTATAATTGTACAGATTGTACATCAGCTTATGGATGGAGTTCGCGACTGGCAGCTCTACCTGCGTGAATGTGGAATCACCGCAATCTTCTGGGGAGGCAATGTTTTGTTCCATGCAATTTCAACAAGCATGAGCCACGTTGCAACCTTCAATCTTTTGGGAAATATCCGCAAGCGCATGTGCGATAAAATTACCCGCGTGCCTCTTGGAACAATCCTTGATATGCCGTCGGGCTCCCTCAAAAATATTATGATTGAACGAATCGACAGCATGGAAACAACCCTTGCCCATATGATTCCCGAATATACTTCAAACATCGTTCTTTCAATTGCTCTTGTAGTTTATCTTTTTACAATTGATGTTCGTCTTGCCTTTGCGTGTCTTGCAGTTGTGCCTATTGGAGTTATTGGTGTAATGTTCATGCTCCGCGATGGACCTGCCCGCTTTAAGTATGCCCTGGACAAAACAAAGGTCCTCAACGATACCGCAGTAGAATACATAAATGGTATCGAAGTTATCAAAGCCTTTGGAAAATCAAAGTCCAGCTACGAGCGTTTTGTTGTTGCCGCTAAAGAAGGTTCCGACTGTTACGTTGAATGGATGCGCGACTGTATCTGGGGTCATGCCGTTTCTACAGTTGTAACTCCGTCTCTCATTTTGTCGCTGCTTCCAATCGGTGGATTTATGTTCCTTCACGGCACAGTCAGCGCTTCTGTTTTTATCACAATGATAATTCTTGCCCTCAGTGCCATCATGCCCTTCCTCATTGCCTTTACCTATCACGACGACATTTCCAAAGCCGGCGCAATTTTTGGTGAGGTTGGCGAAATAATGAATCTTCCTGAGCTTGAGCGTCCTGCAGCAAACAAGTCCAATCCGGTTGATAATTCAATTGTGTTGAAGGATGTTCGTTTCAGCTATCATAAAATAGATGAGGGGGAAGCCTCCCCCTCGCGTCGCGAGTTTTCGGCAGAAAACTCGGTAGTGAGCGATAGCGAACGTACTACCCCTTCTCCTAGTGGCTCCACCCCTAAAACCCCGGATTCATCTTCTGACCAAAACGTCGTAGATTTAATCTTAAAGAAACCTTCCAAAAAAGAAGGTGCCGCAAAAGAAATCTTGCACGGAATTAATATGACTTTACCACAGGGAAGCTATACTGCCTTTGTCGGCCCAAGCGGTTCGGGAAAATCTACAATAGCCCGCCTTATCGCTTCGCTTTGGGACGTAGATTCCGGCAGCATAGAAATTGGTGGAGTAGACATAAAAGATTTGTCCCTCGAAGAATACAACAACCGCGTTGCCTATGTAAGTCAGGATAACTTCCTCTTTGACCTTAGCGTTCGCGACAACATCCGTCTTGGACGCCAGGGCGCAACAGATGCAGAAGTAGAAGAAATTGCCCGTAAGGCCGGCTGCTACGATTTTATCATGTCGCTCGAAAACGGCTTTGACACAATCGTTGGTGGAAGCGGTGCACACCTTAGTGGCGGTGAACGTCAGCGTATTGCAATTGCCCGCGCCATGATGAAAGATGCACCAATCGTAATTCTTGATGAAGCCACAGCCTACACCGACCCCGAAAACGAAGCAATCATCCAGAAGTCAGTTGCCCAACTTGTAAAAGGAAAGACTCTTATAGTAATTGCCCACCGCCTTTCAACAGTAAAGGATGCAGACAAATTGTATGTCATCAAAGACGGTGTAATCGACAGCGAAGGAACCCACGAAGAATTGCTCGCAAAGAAGGGCCTCTATGCAAACATGTGGGAAGCACATATCAGTGCTAAGGACGGTGAATAATGTTCGAAACTTTAAGAAACTTTTTTAGATTTTGTGACAAAGAAAACCGCAAGAAATTTTACGGTTCAATCATAGTTGGAATTATAAATGCCTTTTTTATGGCATTGCGAATTGCCGCAGTTGCAGTAATGCTCCGTGGAGTTATTGGAACTGCAGTAGAAGGCCAGCCTTTTGAAAAAAGCACAATCTGGATTTCGTTTGCAATAATCTGTGTAAGCGTTTTGGGTGCCATCATTACCACAAAGTTTACCTCAATGTGGCAGTGCGAAGGCGGCTACAGAACCTGTGCAAAAAAACGAATTGAAATTGCAGAACACCTGCGCTATATGCCAATGGGTTACTTCAACGAAAACAGTCTTGGCGAAATTACATCAGTTACAACTAACACAATGGAAGCACTCAGCGACGTTGCAACCCGCGTTGTAATGATGGTTCTCAAAGGACTGCTCGAAACAGTGTTTATCATATTAATGATGTTTATTTTTGACTGGCGCATTGCACTCATTGCTCTTGCAGGCTTTGCACTTTTCCAGTTTGTAAATATTTTTCTGCGTCTTTCTGTAAAAGGCATCCAGGATCAGAAAATCAAAGACGACACAGAAGAAGTTGGCAAGGTTCTTGAATACATTCAGGGAATTGCAGAAGTAAAAGCTTACAACATCAGTGGTGAACGCCGTAAGGATTTGAATAACGTTATAAACAAGCGAGTAAAAAGCCTTATAAAAATGGAGCTGCGCTTTATTCCTTTTGCAAACCTTCAGTCACTTGTTGCAAAGCTCAGTGGTGTTGCAATTATGATTGCCTCTCTTTACTTCTACCTCAACGGCAGTATGGTTTTAGCTGACTGCTGTACAATGCTTGTTTGTGCCTTCATGCTCTTCAATGCTTTGGACGTTGGTGGAAACTTCTCTGCATTGCTTCGTACAGTTGATCTTTGTGTTGAAAAGGCAAATAAGATTCTTGCATTGCCTACAATGGATATTGAAGGATCCGCGGTTCCTGAGGCTCTCGAAGGAACCCTTCGACAGGCTCAGGGATCACAACTCCTCCAGGCAACCAACATTGATTTTGCCTACGACAAAAAGAAAATCATCGACAATATTTCACTTGCAATTCCAGAGCATACAACAACTGCAATTGTTGGTCCAAGTGGTGGTGGTAAGACAACCTTCTGTCATCTGCTTTCACGCTTCTGGGATGTAGATAAAGGAACTGTAACACTCGACGGAAAAAATGTCCGTGATTACAGCATGGATAACCTCATGAAAAACTTCAGCTTTGTTTTCCAGAATGTATATCTTTTCCACGATACAATTGCAAACAATATCCGCTTTGGTCAGCCAGATGCTCCAATGGAAAAGGTTATTGCGGCTGCTAAAAAAGCCTGCTGCCACGACTTTATCTCTGCACTTCCAGACGGCTATGAAACTGTAATTGGTGAAGGTGGTGCAAGCCTTAGTGGTGGAGAACGTCAGCGCATTTCTATTGCCCGTGCCATCATGAAAGATTCTCCTATCATCATCCTGGACGAAGCAACTGCCAACGTTGACCCGGAAAACGAGCGTGACCTCATGCAGGCCATAGAAGAGCTTACAAAAGAAAAGACAGTTATCATGATTGCCCACCGCCTCAAGACAGTTCGCAATGCTGACCAGATTGTTGTAATAGACAAAGGCCGCATTGTAGAACAGGGCAAGCACGACGATCTGGTAAAGCTTGGTGGAATTTATGCTCGCTTTATTGACTCGCGAAAAGAGGCAGTAAGCTGGAAACTATAGTCCTTAACTTGACATGTTAGCGTTAACTAACTAATATGCCTTGTATTGTTGCTCTTGCTACCTGTATG
This sequence comes from Treponema sp., assembly GCA_045224915.1. GTDB lineage: Bacteria > Spirochaetota > Spirochaetia > Treponematales > Treponemataceae > Treponema_D. The sequence goes on along the minus strand of JBGVAV010000005.1, from coordinate 42,546 downwards.
CCAAAGGGTGGCTTCAAAAACATGGGCGTAATGTGGGAAGTTATAAAATAACATTGGCACCCCGGGAGGTTTTATGGGAACAGGTATAATCATTCTTGTATTACTTGCAATAATTATTTGTGCAATCTTCAGTATTCAAAAGCGAATAAAATACGGCTCTGCCTGCTGCGGTACCCGAGATGCTGCTCCCAAAAAAATCCGTGTTAAGGACAAAAAGAAGTCACATTATCCTTACACATATACACTTAATGTAGATGGCATGCACTGCTCAAACTGTGCACGCCACGTTGAAAATGCTCTGAACTCAAAGGATGGCATTTGGGCAATAGTAAAGCTTGAAAATAATACAGTTCTTGTTCGTTCTAAAAATCCGCTTGAATGGGACGAGCTTTCTCCTGTTATTTCTAAAGCCGGATATACTTTAATAAAACTCATTTCAAATTAATATTGTCATCTTGAAACTTTGTTTTTATAATGTTAGGTATGACTAATATAATTGCAAAAGGACTTTTAATTCCCTTTCTTGGAACAGCGCTTGGTTCGGCTCTTGTTTTCTTTATGAAAAAGGAGCTTGATTCCCGTATTCAAAAAATGCTTTCGGGCTTTGCTGCCGGTGTTATGATTGCGGCATCTGTGTGGAGTCTTCTTATTCCGTCTATGGAAATGTCTAGTGACCGCGGGAAGCTTGCCTTTGTTCCTGCTGCTGTTGGTTTTTGCTTTGGAATGATTTTTCTTTTGATTCTGGACAAAACAGTTCCTCATATGCATCTTGATGAATCAGAAGAAGGTCCTAAGTCTAATCTTCAAAAAACTACGATGATGGTTCTTGCCGTCACACTTCATAATATTCCGGAAGGAATGGCTGTTGGCATTTTGTATGCCGGATGGGCCAGCGGTTCTGCACAAATTACAGAAGCAGGCGCACTAAGTCTTGCCCTTGGAATTGCAATTCAAAACTTTCCTGAAGGTGCAATTATTTCTATGCCGCTCCATTCAAAGGGTTTGTCTAAGGGTAAGGCCTGCTGGTACGGCGTTCTTTCTGGAATAGTAGAACCAGTTGCAGGTCTTCTCACAATTCTTCTTGCAAGCCTCGTAATGCCAGTGCTTCCATATTTTTTGAGCTTTGCTGCAGGTGCAATGATTTATGTAGTAGTAGAAGAGCTCGTCCCAGAAATGGCAGAAGGTGAACATTCCAACTGGGGAACAATCACCTTTATGCTCGGTTTTGCGCTTATGATGATTCTTGATGTTGCGCTGGGATAATTATTTGTGAGCTTCGTGTAGCTCGCATGGGAAACCCAGCATGTGCATCATTCCGTAGCGGGTAAATTCCATGATATTTTCCATGTATTGAAAGGCTGCTTTCTTAGACATGTTATGGGTGATGATTTCCATAAATGCATTTATGATAGTCGAAGCAATAAAGTGGGTTGTCATTTTATCTATTTTTTTTGTCGAAATCTGATTTTTATACATCCAGTTAAAGAGTTGTTCGCAGTTTTTTGTATATAAATCACAGATTTCTTCCTGGAAATGTTCGTGGGTACTGCCAGAGGCTTTTGTAAGCAATAAGGTAAAAGCATCAAAATTATCAAAAATATAGTTTAATAAAGCGTTTGTCTGCCTGTTTTCTTCATCCATGTGCTCTTTAGATCCCAGGGAATCTAAATCCAGATGGTGAGAAACGTCCGCCATCATAACGGTTTTTGTAGCCACATCAATTGCATCATCTACCAGTGCGCAGAAAAGGGCATCCTTGTCCTTAAAATGACGGTACATTGCGCCTGTAGTAACTCCTGCGTTTGACGCAATTGTACGCAGCGAGGCATTCATAAAGCCTTTTTCAAGGAACTCATTTTTTGCACTTTCGAGAATTTTACTTTTTGTTTCGGTTGCGGATTCGCTCATAGGATAAAAGATAACATTGTTATCAAAATTTGTCAAATTCTTCAAAATTCTATTGACAAGATAACACCGTTATCATTATTATCTATTAACGATAACAGTGTTATCAAAAACGTTAGTGCATACTAACGGATGACGAGACATATAGGAGACATCATGCAGGTTAAGAAAATCAACGACTGGTTCGAAAAATTTGGTCGTTTTGAAGTAAAACATCGCTGGGGCTTTATCATTGGCCTCTTGATTGTAACAATCGTTTGTAGTCTTGGACTTACAAGACTCAAGCTGGACAACGGAGAAGAAGACTGGTTTGACGACTGGGAGACAACAAAAGTAAATCAGGATCATTTTGAAAGTATTTTTGGTTCAACAGACACTCTTTTGGCACACATCAAAGCTAAAGACGTTTTTGATCCAGAAGTTCTTCAGATGATAGACGAGCTTGGAGACGAGCTTTTGGACAATGTTCCTTATGCAGGAAGCATCACTTCTCTTATGGAACTTTCACTTCCAATCGGAACAGAAGACGGTTTTGAAGTAACAAGCCCTTTTGAAGACGGAGTGCCAACTGACCCAACCGAGCTCGCAGAAAAGAAAGCTTTTATCATGAGCCGCGAATCACTTGTAAACAATCTTGTAAGTGATGACTGCACAGAAACCTGGCTCATTGTAAACCTTGAACAATATTCCGAAAGCCTTGATGAAGCAATGAAAAAAATTGCACCACCAGCAATGGCAATCTTTACAGATCCAAAATACAAATCAGATAAATGGGAAATCCGTCCGGCTGGACTTTCTTATACAGAATACGAAGAAGAAAAACAGATAACAGGCCAATGTGTAAGCCGAATAGCACTTGGATTCGTTGTAATGCTCATTTTCCTCATCATCTTTATCCGCTCTCTTCGTGGAGTTGTTGTTCCTTCAATTGCAACAATCGGCGCTCTTTGTACAACTCTTGGTGCCTCTGCCTGGATGAACATAAAAGGCAACAACACAATGATTCTTGTTACCGTCCTCCTCTCTATGGCGCTCGCAGTAGGTTATGCAGTTCACTATATCAACAGCTTTAAGATGTACTTTAGAAAAACGGGACTTAGAAAAGAATCTGTTGTAATGGGTATACGAGATTCCGGCTGGGCGTTGTTTTTTACAGTAATCACAACAATGGCTGGTATGCTTTCGTTCCTTTCTGCAGGAATCAGACCAATGCGTTGGGTTGGAGGAATTACAGCTGCAGCAGTTCTTGCAGTTTTCATTTTTGAAATCATCCTTCTTCCTTGTCTTTACAGCTTTGGAAAAGATGAAGAACCTGATCCAACATTCGTAAGTACAGAAGGTTCAACAAAATCTGATCTTCGCGTAGAAGCAATGGGAAAATCAATCCTCAATAAAAAATGGATTACAGTTGTTGTTGGTGCAGCAGTAATTATTGCAGTAATTCCGGGCATGTTCAAAATCAAAGTAAATATGAACTACGCCGACATGATGGGTGAGCGTACTCCTTATATTCACCGCCTTATGGAAATTACCCGCAGTCAGCTTGGAAGCCAGTACAGCTACGAAGTTCTTGTTGAATATCAGGAAGAGGATGCTTTGAAAAATCCGCAGGTTCTTAAAAATATGGATGAGCTTGCAGCCCGTATTGGAACTTTGAGTTCAACAAAAGTTTCTAACGGAAAGCCCCGCGTTTCTTCTGTTACAAAAGTTGTAAAAGAAATGAACCGCACTCTTAATGGTGATGACCCTGACTTTTATGTAATTCCAGATGATCAGGATCTTGTAAGTCAGGAAATGTTCCTTTACGAAATTTCTGGTGGAAGTGACCTTTACAATTATGTAAGCGAAGACTTTAAGGCCGGTTACCTTCACATTGAACTTAACGGTTACGATGGTGAAGAAATTGTCCGCAACCTTGCCGAAGTTAAAAAATGGTGTGCAGAACTTTTCCCAGATGCATCAAATGCCGGTGTTGTAGGAGAGGTTGTTCAGTATGCACAGATGAACGGTAAGCTTGTACGTGGTTCCCTGCGTTCAATCGGCACATCGCTTATTGTAATTCTTATTCTTTTGATAGTTGCCTTTACATCGCTTCGCACAGGCTTTATTGCAATGATTCCTAACGTTGCGCCAATTGCAATTATTGGAGGAATCATGGGTTATGCAGGTGTAAACCTTGATATGATCACCGCAATGATTATGCCTATGATTCTTGGTATTGCAGTAGACGATACAATCCACTTTACAAACCATATTAAATATCACTTTGAGCTTACAGGAAACTACCGATCGGCAGTCTTGAACTCATACCGTGAAATTGGAAAAACAATGATTATGACAACAGTCATCCTCTGTGCCATGTTTGGAATCTTCCTTACAAGCACAATGACTGTTCTGGTAAATATCGGTTGGCTTTCAATTGTAGGTCTTGGCAGCGCCCTTGTTGCAGACTACACATTGACGCCTGTTTTATTATTCATCACTAAGCCTTTTGGCAAGGAGAAAAACTAAATGAAAAAGATTCTTTTATCAATTACAGCATTATTTTTGGGAGCCGCACTTTTTGCAGAGAGTGGCTACGACATTATGAAAAAGGCAGATGAAGTTGCTGAACCTAAAACTTCTTCTTCAACTGCAACTCTCACAATTCATTCAAAGAAAGGTTCAGACCGACTCCGCGAAGTAATTATGATGAGCAAGGATTACGGTGACGTTGAAAAAAGCGTAATCGTATTTACAACTCCAAAGGATGTTGCAGGCACAGGTTACCTTATGTTTGATTACGACGATGATGACAAGGATTCTGACAACTGGCTTTATCTTCCTGCTATGAAAAAGACACGCCGTATTGCTTCAAGTGGATCTGAAAGTGAAGGAAGCTTTATGGGTACAGACTTCACTTACCAGGACATGGGCGACCGCAGCATCAACAAATACGATTACAATTTGTTAGGCGAAGATAACATCGATGGAGTTGCCTGCTATAAGGTTGAATGTATAAGCAAGGCTCACACAGAAAAAGATCCTCGCTACATCACATACATTGGTAAGGCAGATTACATTATGCGCAAGTGTGAATTCTATGATCGCCAGGATCAGCTTCACCGCGTTCTTACCTGCACAGACTTTACAACAATCAAAGGCTTTACCACTGCTCAGAAAATGAAGATGGAAAATGTTCAGACAGGTACCTGGTCACTCATCGAAACTAAAAACATTAAGTACGACGATGAAGATATTGATGACTCGTTGTTTACTGTTGCAGCGCTTGAGAAGGGAAGAGTTAAGTAGGATTTTATGAAAAAAACAATTTTAATTTTTTCGATAATTTGTTTGTTCTGCGCTGCCATGTTTGCCGATGGCGTAGAATTTTCCGGTGAAATCTCTACCACCTGGGGCGTTTTTGCTCCATGGACAAATGAAGATACAGCCGGAGATTTTTCCTTAGGCGATACTAAATTTACCGGCAAGGTTGATGCCTGGTATGGAAACAGTTCTGCTCTTGCAGAAGGCTCAGTTTTTTACGACGCTCTTACAAATAATCTTGATTTTTCACTTGGTGAGCTTTGGGTTGATTATACAGAATCCTTCTGGGGAGTACGCATTGGTCGCCAAAAGGCAGCCTGGGGCAAGGCAGACGGTATAGACATTACAAATGTTTTGTGCCCGTCAGATAAGTCCAGCTTTTCTGCAATGATAAGTGATGACAGTAAGCTTGCCGTTGATGCAATCAGACTTTCCTTAAGCGGGAACTCGTTTACAGCCGATGCCTGGTGGATTCCATTTTTCACACCAGCAGCGCTTCCTCTTGATGAAGGAAATGCGCTCCGTAAGTTCATAGTTCCAGCAGTGGTGGATTATCCAATTCTTGCAATGAATACAACTTTGCATCTTCCGGTAACAATCAATCAGTTTGCTAAACCTGAACTCGCAATCTGGAACGGCGAATACGCCCTTAAGCTTTCGGGATACTTTTCTGTAATGGATCTTTCCCTCTACGGTTTCTACGGCTGGGATGATAATCCAATAATCAATTATGGAATGACATTTGGTGAACCGTTGGATCCAACAAATCCTGCAACAGCACTTCCAAATGGCATAATAGTAAACGGAGAATACAAACGCATGTCCATGGTTGGTACGGACGCCGCAGTTCCAATTGGCCCAACAGTTCTTCGTCTGGAAGCAGCCTTCTTCCCACAGAGACATTTCCAAAAATCAGCAGGAGATTCTTTGAAACGTAATCAGCTTTCCGCCCTTGCAGGCCTGGACTGGATGCCAAGCGGCTGGACACTTACTGCACAATATTACTGCGACTACGTATTTGGCGACCTGGACACTTTGGAACGCACAGACGCCTTCCAGCATGGTGCAACCCTGAGCATTTCAAAATCGCTTGTAAACGAAACTTTGGAATTGAGCTTTGCAGGCCTAATTGGCTTGAACGATTATGACAGCATGCTTTCGCCATCGATTAAGTACAGTCTGTCCGACCAGATCTCGCTGGGCACAACTGCTTACATCTTCCTCCCAGGCCCAAACCGCGACGGCCAGTACGGTGCCTACAAAGACTTAAGCAGCATTTGTATAAATGCAAAGTTTAGTTTTTAATATGTCAAAAAAAAAATTTTTATATTACATTCTCATAAAATGATAGCATGCTTTTGTATACTATCATTTTATGACCATGGATAGCATTTTTAATATTGAGAAAAATGAAGGTAAAGCTTTCCTCATACAGACGGCTCAGACAGCTTTATGGAAATGTGATTTCTGGTGGAAGGATTTTAATCAATTAATAAACCGGCATTGTTACCAGGAAGAGTTTTATCTTATGAATGAGAAGCCGACAAAAGACAGCGTAGATGTTTGTCTGACCAGGTTTCTTAAGAAATTAAAATCAAAATATAAAATTACATGTCATCACGAAACTCAAACACATATAATAACGCTTTCTCTTGGTTTTACAAAAACAACTTCGTGTTCAAGGGGTATCAGACATTATGTTCGTGATGAAATTCGCATTGAAATAACGCGCCAGGATATTCATTTACACTTGCTTCCTTATAGCGGTTTTGAAAAAGTTTTCCCGCTTTTAGATTACAAGATTATTCAGAATATCCTTGAAGATTTTTGCAGGGAATTTTTTGAACATCCGAATGAACACTATATTGAATATCTGGATTTTTGTAAAAGACTTCAGAACAGTGTAGATAAGCTTACATACAAAACCCGTGAAATTGCCCGCTGCTCAATTGAAAGTATTTACGAAGCCTCTGCAGAAAAACAAAAAGTACTAAATCATGGATATTTGAATTTTTGCGTAATGATTGACGGCGAATACGATTTTATTCTTTACCAGGATTTCCTTGACGACCCGCAGGTGCTCATAAAAAAACTTCAAAAAAAGTAAAAATTTTTTTCAAAATATCATTAAATGAGAGTCTCACAAACTATATTTATACTTATGAATGATGAGAAACTTTGCCTTGAATTAAATGAGATTATCTATCGCATTTCCGGGGAATTCTGGAAGGAGGTTTACCAGGAGCTTTTACGAAAGCAGCTTGAGTGTAAGCCTTGTCCTGATGTTTCTGCGCCCCAGGCAATCAGCGAGTTTCGCAAAGAAATCAAAAAGATTGCAAATAAGAACGGGCTCAAATATGCGGCCTTTTCTCATAATGAACATTTTTATATTTCGCTCACGCCGTATCCCATTTACATTGGCATAGAAAAGGACACCGGTGATTTTTCAATTTCGGTTCCACACATAAGTACAAAGTCGTTTTCTTGTTCCGAGTATAAAGGTGCTCTTAAGTGGATTCGGGATTCTCTTGCTGTTGATGTTAATCTCTTGAGTAAAAAAGTCAGCATGGTGCGCGAGAAATTTTATTTAAGTAGTAAAGCCGCTGAAATTGCAAAAACTTCTATCGGAGCGCTTTGTGATTCTATGCTGGGGCAAGGGGATATTCCTTATGAGATTAATCAGAATCAATTGATGAGTGATATTATTATTCATAAAGGTAAAAATGATGATTTTGAAATTCAAATTTATCATAAACCGTTTACGCAGGATACTTCGCTATTAACAACGCTCTTAAAAAATCCGCATGAAGAAATTGTAGAAGATAAAGTTTCGTGTAGGAGGAGGTTCTTATGATTTCTAATAAGAATTTTAAAGAGATGCTCCATCGCGAACAAATAGAATTATTCGAAAAAGCACAGAGAGATTTTTGGCGAACTTTGTTTTGGTCATTATTGAAGGAGCATACTTTTCAAACAGATTTTTTCCTGGTCAACCAGGATTTGGATTATGGGGAAGTTACTCTGTACCTGCAAAATCTTATACAAAAAATTTGTCAAAAATATGGACTTAGGTTTTTTGTAAATAACAATCCATACCGAACAGAGATTAAACTGAGAATGCACAACTGTGGAGTTTCAAAAACTTTGTATGATGAGCTTACGATAGTGATTTCCCAAAAAGAAATAATCTTTAAGATGCTTCCACATTCACCGCTTCTTAACATGTATAATCTTGCTGATTATCAGCGAGTAGGAACAGTTATTGAAAGTCTTTGTAAAAAACTTTTTGAAGAGAAGCCACAAGATTTTGTTGTGTACCTTGAGGCTTTAAAAAATATAAAAGAGAGCATCAAAAATCTTACCCCAAAGGCAATTGAAATTGCGCAGAATTCAATTAAAGCTATATACATGACAACAGATGAAAAATTTAAAACAATAACACAGAAGAATATTTATTCGTCTATGTTTTATAAAGGAAAAACGATAAGTGTGTTTCATAAAGATTTTATGAAAAATCCGAGCGTTTTAATAAGTCAATTGAAATAGGAGGAATATTATGGCAGTACGTATTGATGGAAATTTACTTTTACAGATTTTGGAGGAAACTCCGGCTACACAGAACATCATGCTCATGGGAAAGCATGGAATTGGAAAATCTCAGATTCTTGAAAAGTTTTATACTGCAAAAGGTTGCAAGGTTGTGTCTCTGTTTCTTGGTCAGATGAGTGACCCTGGTGACCTTATTGGTATTCCTCATAAAAACGAAGAAACAGGGCATACGGAATTTATGCCACCTTACTGGTTCCCGACTGATGACACTCCGGTTGTACTTTTCCTGGATGAATTGAACCGTGCGCGCCCTGAAGTTTTACAGACAATTATGGACCTTGCGTTGAACCGTAAGCTTGCGGGGCGTTCGCTTCCTGCGGGTAGCCGTATTATTTCTGCAGTAAACAATGGCGAGGAGTACCAGCTTACAGATCTGGACCCGGCACTTGTAAGCCGTTTTAATATTTACGAGTTTGTACCAAGTGTTCAGGACTGGCTTTTGTGGGCAAACAAGAACGGGGTTGATGAACGTATTACAAGTTACATTGCTGCAAATCCAAAGGCGCTCGATAATCAGATGGCAATTGAAGATATGGAAAATCTTGAAAAAACTCCGGACCGTCGTGCGTGGGTTCGCGTTTCAGAAATCATCAGCGGTAAGGATGTTTTGACTCAGGCGCACAAAAGCATAATTGCGGGAATTGTTGGCGGAGTTGCGGCTAACCGATTTATGGAGTTCCTGGACCAGAATCATCTTTTGACAGCAAAGGAACTTTTGCTCGGTAATTACGAAATTAACAGACTCAAGCTTGAAACATATAAGACTCCTCAGTTTGCAACAATCAATGATGCAGTTTTTGTTTTCCTCGAAAGCGACAAGTATGGCGACAACGAAAAAGGCATTATGGCAAAAAATCTTGAGGCATATTTTAATTTCCTTGAAGAAAAGAAGCTCCGCGAAGCCATGGCGCATTTTGCAAATATGTTCAGCGGAACAATGTATCCTAATGCGCTGGTGTTTATTATTGGTGAGTGTCCGGACTTGTACACCCGTATGACTAAGTTTGTTGCGGAGATAAAATAATGTCTGTAAAAGAGCAAATCAGCCACGTTGTTGACAACTGGTTTTTGTACGAGCCGCTTCTTTTTAATGTGTACTGCACGCACAAGCTTGAAGAAAACAGAGAAATGAAGTGCCCGTTCAGAACAGGTAAGCGGCGCATTGAATATAATCCGGATCTTCTCAAAGGTTGCAGCGAAGATGATATTGCGCGAGATCTTAAAAACGAGGTTACCCGCATTCTACTCAAGCATCCCTACCAGCGTGTTCCGCAGAATCCAAACCGTTCGGCTTTAACAACTGCCAGCGATGTTACAATAAGCGAACACTGTTACAGCGATGCCAAACTCAAGAATGCGGCTCATTACAATTTTGAGGGAGGCCTGAGTTATGAGGAGTATTACAAAAAGCTTTATTATATCTGTCCTGATATAAATCCGGATGGGCAGGGAGAAGGTGAGACCTCGATGCCTACAAAACCTGCACTTGGAGAAGACCAAATCTGGGACTACGAGTCTGCTGCTGCAGCTTCTGAACTTTGGGACGAAGATGAAGAAATGACCGACGCAGTAAATCAGCAGATTCAAAAAGCCCAGAAAACAAATCAGTGGGGTAGTGTAAGCGGAAGTTTTCAGGAAACAATTACGGCCTCTCTTAAAATTCCCATGGACTACCGCAGGATTCTTTCGCAGTTCCGTGCAAGTATAATCAGTCAGCGCCGTAAGCTTACCCGCATGAAGCCTAACCGCCGCTATGGTTTTGAATTTATGGGTAGCCAGTTTGAACCAAAAACACATCTGCTGGTGGCGGTGGATGTTAGCGGTTCAATAGAAACAGACGACCTCATCCACTTCTTTTCAATCATCAACCGCTTTTTTACTTATGGTGTGGAAGCCATTCAGGTTATTGCTTTTGATACAGAAATCAAGCAGGAGTTTGAACTTAAAAAAGCAACACGAAATATTAAAATTGTAGGCCGCGGTGGAACAGATTTTCAGTGCGCCATCGACTACTATGAGCAGCATCCCGAATATCAGGGCCTTATTATTTTTACAGACGGATATGCCTGCGTTCCAAAAATCCGCCTGAAAAAACAAATCCTCTGGATTCTCACCGGCAAGCGCGAATACGAAGAGGCATACCACTGGATTAAAAACCTGAAGTTGAATAAGGCTACTTGGATTCCTAGTGTGAAGAAGGAATAGGGGAGAGTACATATGGATAAAGTGAATGACCAGAACGTTTTAAATACCATGGGGCTTTTGTCTGATTGTGATGTTGTTCTGACAAATGAAGATCAGCAATTTATCGGACTTAAGTATGATCAAAATTTTTATGCTTCTCCTGTTCAAATTTGTAAGGGGCGGTCTGGAATTAATGTTTATCAGAGAAAGGTTTTAGATGCTATGGGAATTCCTTGTGTAGAAAATAAAGATTTAGTTCACGCTTTGTTTGATTCTTCGGATGAGGGAAATACAATACCGATCAGCTACTGGTCCGAAGTTGCCAAAATATATGCAACCTTGCCTAAATTCGAACACATAAAAGAGGATTCTGATTTTGATAATGAATTATGCGAAGATGTTCAGGCAGAAATTTATTCACATGAAAAAGAAGCGTATGAAAAAGTTTTGAAGAAGTTTGAAAAGTTGAAGCCTGAAGAAAAAAAAATTGAAGGAAATGTGGCAGGATATTTTGAAGAAGAAATCAGAAAGATGGCTGCGAAATATAAATTGAATACCAGAAGCTATCATAATAATGATTTAAATACAGATGAATTTTGTCTGGAAATCAATTTAGAAAAATTTGATATTCAATTTCGCCAGATGATTTTTGTGGCCGAAAACGAACAGAAGATTTATATTGGCGGCCGAACTTTTTTTATGTCATATGATTTTTCCCAGGCTCAGTTCGCCATGAAATTTTTGAAACAATTAGTAAAAACCTGCAACGAAAAATTAAAACCCCAAGTCCAGATTTATTGCGACGAATATGACATCAATCCAAAAACGTATGAAATAGTCAGCAATTCAATAAATGCTTTAGTAGAAGTGAATTACAAACAAACCGGCCAGAAATACGGTTTTTGGTACGACACAACAAGAATAACAATTGCCCTCAAGAAATCCGAACACAGAATGTACCTCATAACCCTAACCTACAAAGAATATCTTCGAGACCCCGAAGCCTTCAAAGAGTTACTAAAAAATCCCCAACTCAAAAATGACTGGAACTTTTGGTGCCACGAAGAAAAGTTTGTTCCGGAATATTTTGAAGGAAATTAAATATCGTCATTGCGAGCCGCAGGCGAGGCAATCCATATATTAGGAGTTAGTGATGCCTAACAATAGAGTTAAGAAACAATACCTGAACGGTCTTGAACGCATATTGAAAATTGATTATATGATTTCGCACAGGCATTATCCGAGTGTGCAGGATTTCGCAAAAGAGACTGGTGCATCCATTGCAACAATAAATCGGGACCTGCGTGATCTGCGGCTCAAGTTTGGGGCAGAAGATATTCTTAAATATGACAGGATAGAAAAGGGCTTTTATTATTCCCAGCCGTCATTCAGGATTCCTGCAATGCTTACTTCCGAAAAGCAGATTATTGCGGCACAGCTCATGTCAAATCTTTTGAAGCTCATTAAAAACACGCCCATTTATTCTCAGGCAATTGAAGTGTTTACATCGCTTTCCGAAGACCTGGATGAAAACTCAAAAATCAAGGCAAAGAAACTTTCTAACCGCATCTTGTTTTTGGGAATGGAACCAGTAAAGATTGATAATGAAATCTGGGAAAAGCTTGAAGAAGCCATGTCCAAAAACAACTACATAAAATTTAATTACGAAGGTTACGGCGATCAGAACTTTGTTGTTCAACCATGGCAACTTATTTATAGTCAGGGTATGTGGAGTCTGTACACTTACAATCAGATGCCTGATATTAAAGATACCCGCTTCTACAATCTTCCGCAGATTCACAATCTTGAAATCTTAAAAGACACCTTTGAACTCCCGCCCGATTTTGAATACACAAAACGCGCCAAAGGAAACTTCCGTCGTTACATAGGCCCAGAGCTTTTGCACTGCAAATTAAAAATCACTTCCCAGAAAACACTGAACTACATCAAAACCTACAACTGGGCCGAAGACCAGAAGTTCGAAAAGCAGCCAGACGGAAGTACAATAATGACCTTTACTACAAATCAGGATTACCCGGTCCTTGGTTGGATACTTAGTCATGGAATGTATGTGCAGCCCCTGGAGCCGGAGTGGCTGGTTGAGGAGTGGGAGAAGAATGTGAAAGAGATGGGAAGAATGGCAACACAAAGATAACAAATTTACTGCAAGAAAAGATCATGTTATAATAAGAAAAGGAAAATGATTATGGAAAACAAAAATTTTTATTTTAATTCAGTTGATGGCACTATTGAAAATGTATTGGACTGTTTTTCAAACACAGAAGTTCATTCTTATAAAACTTCTTCTATCCCTTTGGCAGAATTTTGGATGCCAAAGAATAAACAATTCATTAATAAAGTTCTTAAGGAAATAGACATTGATGAAGATGAATATGAATCTGTTGATAAGATATTTGAATACCCAGTTTATTCTACAAAAGAAAATAAAAAAATTGGTAGACCATCAATGACAGATTTGATGATTAAAACAAAAGAAAAACAAATTGCGATAGAGGGAAAATTTACAGAAGAATTATATGACACTATAGCAAAATGGCTTGATATAAAATCAGAAGCTTCTGTTAAAAAGGATGTTTTGGAAGGATGGTACTCATACATTGAGGATTATTGTGAGAGTTCTAAATGGGATAAAGAAATAATAAATCAGAAAGTTGTATATCAGTTTCTTCATAGAACAGCATCTGCTTGTTATAAATCTGAAAAACCAACATTGATTTATCAGTTATTCTATGATGTTTTTGATGGGGAATCTATAAATCATCAAAAACATATTGCATCCGAGATTCAAAGTTTTGCAAAGGATTATTTATTCTTTAATAAACAGAAAATATCTTTTTATATCGTCTTTACCCCTGTATTGAATATGAAGGAAATCGAAAAAAATTATTGTAGTGAAGGGAATTCTCTTTTTGTCCAAATGAAGAAAAGAAACATTTACAAATTTGATGAACCTATTATTTTTGATTGTTTAAACAACAATTTACAAGAAATAGAGTTTAAGGAATATAATAAGATTTTCTATTCTGATGAAGAATTTATTAATGGTTATGAAGATTTATGGGATGAAACCAAACACAGAAATGAAGATCAAAAAGTCTATGAAGAACGAATACTTAAAACAGATTTAATAAAAAATAAAGACGAAGCCTTTTGTAAAAGCGAATCCGCCAAAAGATATAACAAAGATGCTGGAGAGTCTTTTAAAAAATTGAACTCAAATAATAAGGAAGAATGGCGTTTTCTAACAGAACCTGGTTATAAAAAATATGCCGTAAGTTCTTTAGGTCGAGTGGCCTTTTATAAAAATCAAGAGTATCACATTATTTTTCAAGATGATTACAAAGACGATGGTTATCTTCGACTGAAACCAGACGATGACTATAATGTAGATCGGTCAATTGAAGTATATAAACTGATAGCGATGGGATTTCTAGGGAAAAAAATAGGGGATGGATATGATGTTCACCATAAAATTAATGATGGATATAATAACAAGCCAGAGAATCTTCTGTTGCTCACTAGAAACCAGCACAATGCTATACATTTTGCAGAAGAAACAAAAAAAAGCATAAAGTTGGAAAAATATTTCAATGATGAAAATAATTGAGGAGGCTATTAATGTCTAAAATCTACAAAAAATCAGAAATCATCAAAATGATATCTTCTAATTTTCAGTCAAACGACTGCAAGAATCTTTACAAAGCCAGTTGCATTAATTTCACCGGAGAAACAAAAGACACAAAAGAAAATTATTCCAACGTTATCGTTGATTATCTTGTTGATCACATTGATGAATTTAGGAAAGGTTTATGTAATATAAAAGTGTCTCGTTGTAGTTCTTATAAAACAGAAAGTCATAGCGGACTGTCTTCTTTTAACTTTGATGAACGTCCAAAGGGTGAAAGACGAGAAGAAAAAATTGCTCATGCAATGTATTGTCAGTATAAAGATAAGCCTGCTTTATTTGGAAAAATTCTTGATTATCAGGTTCCTTTAAAAAATAAAAAAGATGATAAGGGGCTTGGTAAAATTGATTTGCTAAGTGTGGCAGATGGACCGAACCCTGGTAGTAAGAAAATATATTTTCTGGAATTAAAGAAAGACAATTCAAAAGAGACTTTATTACGATGTATCCTTGAAGCTTATACTTATTCCAAAATAGTTGATAAAGAAAAGTTGTGTACAGATTTTTCTTTGCCTTTGAAGAAAAATGAATATATTATCGCCCCTCTCGTTTATAAAGCTGATGGTTTTGAAAAGCAGCTGGAATTTGTAATGCCTCTTTTAAAAGTATTAGATATTTCTGCTGAGATTTTTGTTTGGGATTATAAAAAAGGAAAATATGTAATAGAGCGAATAAAAAATCTGTAATTATCCTTTCCCTATCACTCCCTGACATTCCTCTCCGTCTATACTAAATCAGACGGAGGTTTTTTATGCAAATTAGATATCCCATAAAAACAAACTTTGAAGATTTAGACAGATTTATCGGGGGACTATATCCTGGAGAGATAATGGTTTTTGGTTCATATCCGAGAGTTGATAGGCTTTCGTTTTTGGTAACGTTGATAAAGAAAATAACATTGGAGAGTGGTTGTAAAAGTTTATATTTTTATCATGATTTAACAAAATATGTTTTAAGAGAAAGATTGGTTTCTTCTATTTCTGGTATTTCAATAAATAAGATTCATACTGCAGGCAGGGATATAATAAACTTAACAGGATTAACAAAAGAAGAAGCCAGAATTTTCGAAAAACTAAATGCCGAAGTTTGTGATTTACCGATTGTTATCGTTGAAACTGGAAAAATAAATAACTGTTGTGATTTTGCTAGAGAAATCTTTTTTAAGGAAAAAGGTTTTGATATTATTTTCATAGATAATCTGAGTTTTATACATACAGATAATGATAAATCGTCAGCTACAACGATGAAACAACTAAAACAGCTGGCTAGGGATTTAAATGTTCCGATTGTAATTTGTGAGGCTGTAGGAAATCGGGCATATCTACCAAACGATTTGTATCTTATTATAAATCCCGATGTCTTGAATAATGCAGATGTTTTTCTTTCTTTGGATAGAAAAATAAGATCTTTTGATTTTTCATTATTTCTAAACGAAACCATCCAAATTTTAAAAAATAATTTTGGTGATCTTGGAGAAATAAATCTTTCTTTCTCGACAGAAACATACAGCTATGAAGAATATCCTGCTTCGATAAAATCCAGCCTAATTCTCTAAAAAAACGCCGCTCCCAAAAGGAAGCGGCAAGGGAGGAGAAAATATGGGTGGGAGTGTGTGGGATCACTCAACTAATTCGCTGATGGTGTAGTGGGCGATGACAATTTCGCCTTCTTGTTCCAGGCGGAAAACGGTCTGGACGATTTTGGCGCGGGCGGCTTCTACGTGGCAGAGGGGAACAGGGCCCATAAACTCCATGTCTTCTTTTAGCATGGTGGCGACGCGTTTAGACATGCAGCCAAAGATTTGATTCTGCAGTTGAGCAGAGGCGCCTTTAAGAGCTTTTGCGAGTTCCTGCTGGTCGGTGTCGCGGAGTACTTTTTGGATAGCGCGTACATCAAGCATAAGAATATCTTCAAAATCAAAAATGCAGTCATCCAGTTTTTTCTGAAAAATTGGAGTTTCGCGTCGGAAGTTTTCAACGGCTTGTTTTGCAAAATTCTGGCCAGTCATAGGAAGATTTTCTTTTATAATCTGGTAGTCATTTTCAAAGGACATGCCTTCTGTATCAATTATGTGTTCAACTTCGCTGATAACCTGATCATCATCTTTCTTGTAGCTTTGAGCAAGCTTCATTATCTTTTTTCGGATATCAGGTTCAAAGCTCTGCAGAATATCGTCTACCTGAGAGTCATCAATTTCAAGATACGCAACAGCCTTGGCCATGTTTTTAAGATATCCCATATAAAGATACTCAATCAGAACCTTTTTGGTTGCTCTGGTAATTCCATCAATTGCGTTGGAAACCATATCCTGAGCCCTAGCGGCCTCAACAGTAATTTTGTCTTTCATAGGCGCCTCCTTTGTTTCATATATTAATATAGCGTCCAAGACTCTCATTTAATGATATTTTTGAAAAAAAAGTGAAAAATTTTTGAAATCCCCTTACGCACTAAACCCAATCTTGTGCTCAGAATGGCCTTCTTCTTTCCACTGATTTTTCTTTTCGACCTGCATCTTTTTTAATTCTTCAAGAATGTATTCGGAGTTGATGTCGTCCGGGTTCATGAAGCGGATGCGGCTAGAGAGGGCGCCAAAATCGCCGGGGGTGACGCTCTGGCAGTCTTCGAGTTCTTCTACTTCTTTGTTCGAAAGGTGGTAGGCCGGGAAGTAGCGTTCGAGCATTGTTTTGATACCTTCAAATTTCATAGGCTTAAACTCTACCATAATGTGGAAACGGCGCTGCATGGCAGGGTCCATGATGTTGCGAAGGTTAGTGGTACAGATTAGGACCCCTGAAAATTCTTCCATTTGGGTAAGGAATTCGTTTACTGTAGAGCGTTCCCAGCTTCTTTGGGCTTGATTTCGGTCATAAAAGAAGGTGTCGGCTTCATCAAACAAAAGAATTGCATCAGAAGCTTCGGCTTCGGCAAAGGCGTCGCGGATGTTTTTTTCGTTCTGGCCTACATACATTCCAAGAATGTCGCTGGCACGCTTTAAAAGTATTGGCTTCCCAAGCTGCTCGGCAATGTAACGGGCAAGCTCAGTTTTACCGGTTCCGCTCAGTCCGTAAAAAAGCATGCGAACACCACTTTCTGTTCCCTTGTTTTTTTCTGCAAACTTGGCGGCGTTCTGAACCATCTGCACAATTTTTAGCGGATCCATGCTTGCGTTCAAAACTGCAGGATCATATTCTGCCTTTACTGTGTCGCGCATTTTAGATTTGCCGTTGAGCAAAAGCGAGTTTTCTTTCATAACAATCTGGACCTTACGAAGCAGAGATTCTTCTTCCTTGCATTCCATGCCATCTATTGTTTTTACAATGTTGTCTACGCTCTGGCCTGTGAGCTTGTATCTGTCGAACATCAAAAGAATCTGTTCCTTTGTGTTTTCCGACAAATCCATTGCTTGGATTTTTGTTTTGGCAATGGCACGCAGCTGGCTTGCAGGCATGGCTTCAAACTTAAGGCTAAAGGTAAAGCGGCGGCGTGTAGATTCATCAATCTGCTGCTGATGGTTTATGATGTAAATTACCTTGTCGTGATTGTTTTCGAGCATCTTGTTAATGGTACCCTTGTTCTTTGAAGGAATAGGTCCAAAGAAAGAAAAATCAAGAGTTTTAATAAGAGTGTCTGCTTCATCAACAATGATAATAGAATCCTGACGTTCCATAGAAAGCAGGCAAACAAGACGGCCAAGAACATTGCTGCGTTCGTTTGCCTCGGCTTCGTTTTTAAAGATGTAAACCTTTTTGCCGGTATTCTTACAAACAGCTTTTGCAAGCTCAGTTTTTCCGCTGCCAGGTTTACCGTAAAACAAAATAGAGACAGGATTATTACCCTTGAGCAGATCCCCGCAAATTTCCAAAGAATCCTGTTTTACGCTAAAGGTATCAAGGTTGTAAGCATCGCTGCAGTCGAGAGGTTTAAGAACATCGCAAAAATATGGTTCAAGGTTTCCCACTTCTATGCATTCGTTCATACAGTTGTCGTAGTCGCCGGTGGTACTAATGAATCCAAAAGTTTTGAGCTTTTGATCACTGCGGAGCATGTAGCTGTAGTCTCTTGGAGTCATTCCCAGGACATCTGGCATGCAGTTATGAATTTCTGTTTCGCAATGATGGGATAAGCCACGCAGATTATCATTTGTGTCCAGACGGCACTGCATTAAAAGATAAAGCGCCTCCTTTTCAGAAAGCTGCACCTGCTTTACAAGAAACCGGGTTTTTGAAATATCAAAAATTGCATTTGAGAGTTTTTTAGAAAGCGTAACATTCTGCCCAAGAGAGTAGTCGTCATTTTCGCTAAAAATGGTGGTCTTAATGATATCTGCAAAAACAGGCCTTGCCGAACAGACCAAAACTCTGTGCAGATTAATAATAACTTCATCAACGGTACTATAATGACGCATGCAGCGGTCAATTTTTTTATCCTGTTCATACTTGTACGGAATGTCGGAGTCGTCATAAACAAGCTGTTCGTTTGGCTCGCCATCAAGAGGCTTTAAGATTTTTTGATTTTCAAGATTCGAAACTTCTGCTTCAAGGATTTTTCCCAGGCGTTCCTTTTTTTCAAGCTTTTCGGAGCAATCCAAAAACTCCCTTATAGCTTCATCATAATCATTAAGAATACACAAGTTTGATTTGTTTTCAAAAAGAACCGTAAGAAAATAGCTGATTGCATAAGGTTCTTTTTCTGTACTTGTGATGTTAGCGTCTGCGCTTCTTCCAAATCGTCTTCCAAATCTTCTTTTTAACATATAGTCCTCCAAAGTCACGTATATTAATATAGTGACCGGGACTATCATTTTATGAGATTTTTTGAAAAAATTTTAAAAATTTTTATTCCGCAGAAATTACCAGACGCAAGCCTATAGCGTTATCTTTGGAAGCTCCATATGTACGTGTTTTGTCACCAACTTTGCAGGAGTAATAGTCATTTTCCCAACCACCACCACAGTTATGGCGATCGCCGTCGTTATCTTTGTATTCACCCCAAATCCATTCACGTACATTTCCGCACATATCATAAAGGCCGTAGCCGTTAGCTTTCTTTTGGCCTACAGGATGTGTTCTGTTTGAGCTGTTTTTATCATACCAGGCAACTTCGTCTATATTATCGCTGCCTGCATAATTATAGGTCTGGCCTCCTCGTGCTGCATATTCCCATTCTTCGGCAGTAGGTAAGCGGTAACCGTTTGCCTGTGTATTTTGTGTGATGGTTCCTCTTATGCGGTCTTTATTGTGAATTTTAAAATTCCATTGAGTAACATCTGTTTTGCCGTCTACAGCATAAACAGGTTCTTTGCCAGTCATTACGCTGAGCTTGTTACAGAAATAAAGAGCCTCATACCAGCCTACACATTCTGCCGGTAAATCTTCAAACTTAAAATAACAAGGATTTTCGCCCATAACAGCTTCGTACAGTTTTTGTGTTACTTCTGTTGTTGCCATTTTAAAGGTTTGTCCAGGAATCTGAACAAAAGAATTATCTACACCTTCAATAATTAATTGATTTCTTGTTTCAACTTCTTTCTTTGCAGCTTCTAATTCATCGCCTATAAGAGAAACAGCAAGACGAATGCCCATATCTTTATACTGAGCATAATAGTTTACTGCTGGTTGATATGCAATTTGGTACGGAGAACCCTTGTCATCGGTATAAGAAAGTCCTCTGGCACCGTGTTTGTTTTGAAATGTAACCCATTCGCTTACATTACCAGCCATATCATAAAGTCCATATTTATTGGCTTTCTTTTTTCCTACAGGATGAATTGTATTCGCACTGTTTCCTTTATACCAGGCAACTTCATCCAAATCATCACTTCCCGAATATTTTAAGAATTCTCCTCCTCTTGCTGCTGTAAGCCATTCGCTGCCAGTAAGTAAGCGGTATCCGTTTGCCTG
This sequence comes from Treponema sp., assembly GCA_045224915.1. Lineage (GTDB taxonomy): Bacteria > Spirochaetota > Spirochaetia > Treponematales > Treponemataceae > Treponema_D. The sequence continues at coordinate 21,936 of JBGVAV010000005.1, read as the reverse complement.
TTCATTTTGAGTTACGGTTTCGCCTATAGATCTTGATTGATGAGGTATATAATTCCATTCTTTAACATCTGTTTTGCCGTTTATTGCATATACAGGTTCTTTGCCCTTCATAACGCTGAGCTTGTTGCAAAAATAGATTGCATCATAAACGCTTACGTGTTCTATTGGTAAATTGTCTAATTTAAATTCAGCAGGATTTTCGCCCATAACAACTTCGTAAAGATCCTGTGTTACTTCTGTTTGTGAAACTTTATATGTCTGGTATGGGATTTTTACAAAAGAACTATCCAGTTTATCAAGCAGTCGTTTACCTTTTGCTTCCATTTGATTTTTTACAGCGTCAAGCTCATCTGCTTCAAGTGTGGCACAAAGACGCAAGCCAATATAGTTATATCTATTGTTTGCATAATTTCCGTCGGTGCTTGATATCTTAAAATACTCACTGTTATTATCTCTATAACTGCCACCTTTGTAGTTACCATATTTGTTATCCCAAACATATTCACAGACATTTCCTGTCATATCATAAAGACCAAAGGCATTGCCCTTTTTTTGACCTGCTGGATGTGTTTTGTTTTCGCTGTTTTTATTATACCAGGCAATATCATCTAAGTTATCACTTCCAGAGTAAGCAGAAAAATCTCCGCCCCTTGCCGCAATTTCCCATTCTTCTTTAGAAGGCAGGCGGTAACCATTGGCCAGTTCATTTTGTGTTATGTTTGCCCTAATTGAATTTTGTTTATGAGGAGTATAATCCCATTTTGCAACATCAGTCTGGTCATCCACCGCATATACAGGCTTTTTTCCTTTTAGAACACTAAGCTTATTACAAAAATAAATTGCATCGTACCAGCTAATGTTTTCTACCGGTAAACAGCCAAGCTTAAAACTGCATGGATTTTCGCCCATAACAGCTTCGTACAAATCTTGCCTTACTTCGGTTTTTGTAATTTTATATGTTTTATATGGAATGGTAATAAGTGACTTGTCAAAATCATTTATAATTGCTGTATTCTTTGCTTCTATTTCTTTTTGTGCAGCTGCAAGATCGTCCCCGGTAAGAGATGCAAAAAGACGGAGTCCAACATTTTCCATCTGGCTGTGCGGATAAGCAGTTGAATTATATGTTACATCAAAGTGGGTAACCGTATTGTCGGTATAGTCGCCTCCTTTACAGTGGCATTCAACATTCCAATTATCGGTTAACCCCCAGATAAATTCATCAACATTACCAGACATATCATAAAGTCCAAAGGCATTAGCCTTTTTTTGCGCTACAGGATGAGTTTTGTTTGCACTGTTATTATAATTCCAGGCAACTTCATCTAAGTTATTACTTCCAGAGTAAGCAGAGAATTCTCCTCCTCTTGCCGCATATTCCCATTCGGTACCAGTAGGTAAACGGTAACCGTCTGCCTGTAAATTCTGAGTTATTTCTTTTTCGCCTATTTTACTCTTATAATGCGGAGTATAATTCCAGCTGTTTATATCTGTTGATCCGCGTACGGCGTAAACAGGTTGTTTTCCGCTTATTACGCTAAGCTTGTTGCAAAAATAAATTGCATCATACCAGCTCACATTTTCTACAGGTAAATTTCCACCTTTATTAATACTAGGATTTTCACCCATTACAGCTTCGTATAAGGTTTGGGTAACTTCTGTTTTTCCTGTTTTAAAAGTTTTGCCAGGGATAGTTGTAAAATAATCGTTTAGTATAAAGTTTATGTTAGTTTTATCAAAATTACTGATGGCAAAATTTGCATTATTTGCATCTTTTACAAGCACTTTGTTTGCGCCAAGTTCAACTTCCGGAAAATTCTTTATAAAGGTTCTACCGCCCAGGTCATCATCTTTGTTGTAGCGGCCATATTCAAGATAGACAGTCTGCAAATTAACGAAGGCCTGTTCATTGTCTATTAAATCCATTACGTCGGGTTTGATGCCTGTAAATGTAATAGTAAAATCTTCTGTACCGCAAAGCCAGCGTTTTCCTTTTACAATTTCTTTGCCAGATTTATCTACAATATTAAATTTAAAATCATATAAAGCGCTGTAATCTATGTATTGAGACATTAAAACATAAAAGGCGTTGAAATATGATCCATCCTTTTCTAAAAGAAGGGCACCGTTTTCATTATATACACCGGCTTTTGAATGACTTACAGAATAAAGCGGCCATTTCTCTGGTTTTACTAAATCGGTCCAGTCTGTTTTATAAGCGTTCTTGTAGCCTTCTGCAATTATTTGAATTGTATTGTTATAACGATTTGATCTAAAGGCATTGATTCTGCAGTAATATGTTGCGGTGCGGGTTTCATAATCAAGCTTGCCCTGTACAAGGTTTCCAACACTAATATCCCACATACACATAGAGCTTCCAAGTTTTTCGGCATCAATAAGGAGCTTTTTCCATTCGTCATGCATGGTAAAAGCATTATACTTACCAAGTCCCGGATTTCCCAAAGCAATGGCAGACCTGAGATTGTTGTAAGCAGTATAAGCTTGCTCGATTATTTGAGGTTCTTCGTTGCAGTTCAAGGCGTCGTAGTAAGCGTCCAGCGCAAATGCCCACTGTTTTTTAGCCTCATAGTCTTTTGCCTTTTTTAAGTAAGCCGAAAAAGTGGCGCTCTGGGCAAAAATAGTGGTAGTCATAAAAAGTGCTACTACAAAAGTTATCAATTTTTTCATATAAAACCCCTTATATACGTAAATGCGTGTCTTTAGATGTTCGTATATTATAGCACAAAAAAGTGATTTTATAAAAATTTCATATATTCTTTTGGCCATTATCAAAAATCATTGTTATACTATAAGTATGCCAGAATCAACAAAAGCAAAACACAGAACACCAAGCATCAACTCAGTACTCAATAAAATCCGTTTTGTAGAAGACCGCCAGACCTGCGAATATTATTCAGACAGAGAAACGTTACATATTCTATCAAGCATGAACTGGCTTGAAGGCAAAGATGATATTGAAAAATTAGACTGCATTGTTTACGGAAATTATCTTCGCGAAGGATTCCGCCGTTACACTTCGTTTATGTATCATACGCTGTGCGAAGGCTGCCACGAATGCATTCCAATCAGACTTGTGCCGGACTGGTATGTGCCATCAAAAAGTCAGATGCGCGTATTCAAAAAAAATCAGGATATAGATGTCACCGTTGTTTCTGACCCAAAGGAATTTTGCACCCCAGAAAAAATCCGCATGTTCCGCACTTACTACAACCGTCACAACGAGAATAAGCCCGGCTACAAAAAACTCACCCTGGCCGAAGCCGAACAAGATCTTAAAGACATGAACAGCGGCTACAGCGGCATTTTTAATTTTGATTTTAAACTTGGAGACAGGCTCATAGGTGTTAGCATCATAGATTATACACTTGATGAAAATGGTTGCGTTTCGGGGCTGTCATCAAATTATTTTTATTACGACACAAGCCCTGAAATTTTAAAAAGAAGCATAGGCGTTTTTAGCGTTATGTACGAAATTATTTTTTGTATGGAAAATAATATTCCGTATTATTACCTTGGACTCTATCTGCCATATTGCCACAAGATGAGCTACAAGGCAAATTACAAACCCTACCAGCTTTTGATCAACAATGTGTGGACCGACAGCCGCGCCCTTGAACTGTGTCCGCAGGTTTTAGAAAATTTTCTTCGCATAGATAAAGAAGATTCCGAGCAACCAAAAATCGACACGTCCGATGTTTTTACTTTCCCAGAACCTGGCCTGCTTTACGGGGCACCAGACATTTCGTTAGTTACAGATAACATCCCGCTGCGCCTGCTTTATTCGGCATATAATCAGGGCGTGTTCCCATGGTTTGATGAAGTGAGTGGAGACCCCGTAATCTGGCAGTCTCCAAAAAAACGTTTTGTAATTCCTATAAGGCAGCTTCACGTTTCAAAATCTATTGAAAAATTTTTGAAACACAATCCGTATACGTACACAATAGACAAAGCGTTCGAAAGGGTAATTAAAAACTGCGCCAAACAAAAACGCCCCGAACAGGACGGCACCTGGATTGGCCCAAAGATGATACAAGCCTATATAAAATTCCACAAGGCAGGCTACGCCCACAGCATAGAAGTCTGGCACGGTAAAAAACTAGTCGGTGGCTTTTACGGAGTTTTAGTAGGCAGCGTTTTCTGCGGAGAATCCATGTTCACAATTGAACCAAACAGCTCCAAATCTGCATTCGTTCTTTTTGCCCGAGCCTTCCAAAAAGCCGGCGGCAAACTCATAGACTGCCAGGCCTACACCCCCAACATGGAACGCTACGGCGCCCGCAACATTTCCCGCTGGCAGTATATTGAAAAGCTACAAAAGTATTCGCAAGTGCCGCTCAAGTGCGGGGTGGGGGAGATTAAATTCTTTTAGTCATCCTCTCCACCTCAGCCTTATACATCTCCTTCAGCTCCTCCGGCTCCAAAATCTTAACGGCAGAACCAAAACTAAGAACCCAATACAACGTTTCCTGCAGCTGGTTCGACTCAAAGCTCAGGTGCACGTTGCCGGCCTCGTCCTGGAAGCACTTCTGGTTCTTATGCCACGTGCGCTCCAAAATGTACGTATTAATAGATTTATCAAAAACCAATTCAAACTTAAACACCGGCAGCTCGTTGTTCCACACCCCAAAGTTGGGGTCAATGTGAACTTTCTTTTCATAATCAGGGTCAGGCTCAAAATCGCCGAGCAGCACCAGGTCCTTCATGCGCGAAAGATTGTACGTGCTGTACGTGTTGTGCTTGTGGCAAAAACCAACTGCATACCAGTCGCCCTTCTGGCAGTAGATTTTGTAAGGGTCCAGCGTGTGCGGCGTATGTGATGTGCTGCTGATGGAGCGGTACCCAAACGAAACAGTTTTATGCACCTTAATGGCTTCAAAGATTTTCTTAAAAACATCGGCATCAATGGCAGGCAGCGGGTCCGAAATAAACTGAACGTTGTTCACAAGGCTGGACTGCACCTCCACCTCATTCGGCAGCATCTGGCAAATAGTGCCGTAAACTTTAGTAATAGTATCCTTGAGAGGCGTGTTGTCATACCTTTCCAAAAGCGGCAGAATCCCCGCCAGCGCCACAAGCTCCCCTTCGCTAATCAGCACATTTTTTACAAAGAAAGTTTCGTCGGTATAGTAAAACCCCTTGTGGGCCCGGTCATATTCAATAGGCGCATTGTAGTAAATCCTAAGCTCCTCCAGATCCCGCAGCACCGTCCGCCTCGAAACCTCCAGCTCCTTCATCAGTCGCTCCACCCCAGGGTAGGGAATAGTCTGAATGGCCTTTTCCAGCCTCAACAGCCGCAGCGACTTTACATGATGTTCGCGAGGTTTTTTTTCTACATTCTCGTTGGTTTTACTCATAAGGTTATTGTAGCATGAAATTTCAAAAACACAATTTAAACCTCAAAATCCAGACACGCCCTGCTTGCAGTAAACGGCCTTACTTTAGTATCTGCAACAGCCACATGCTCCGGATGCTTTGAGTAGTCTTTAAGCGCCTGGGCCGAATCAAAAGTCGAATCAAGCATCAAATCTGCCGTAGAAGACCCAAGCCTGCCCTCTGTGTTCACTTTGATATCAACAAGCCCCGGGATTTTCCCTTTAAGCCCTTCAAGCCCTTCCTTAATTCCCTTTTTCACCAATTCCTTTTCAGAATCGCTCATGTCCTTTAATGTCCATAAAATAATGTGTTTTACCATGGGGGTATTTTAGCATGAAATGATTGAAGATAATAGGCGGGTGGCGCCCCCCCCGCGCTCCAAACGCAGAGCGTTTTCCGCTGCCCCCTGGCCTAAGGGGGACACCCCCTTAAAAACCCCCGGAAAATTTTTTAATTGAGGGTGCCGTTATCTGGCACATTGACATTGTATAATAAAACTATAAAGCTGATAAAAGGAGGCCATTATGAGGACGGTTGAAGGAAACAATTTAAGATGTTCATACACCGGCAAAATCTGCTACACCCAGTGCGAAGCCGGCATGGTCATCAATGATTGCAAAAAGCATCGTTTTTACGGTAAACATTCAGTAAAAGTAGGCTACGGCAATTCCAAATCCATCCCCCGCCGCAAGTACTATTGTAAAGACTGCGGATACTATCATGTTACACATCTACCTTTATATGACATGGATTCACATAATTATGCGTGGGAGGAAGTGTTTTATAGGGAAATGGCACAGAGGAAGAGGAAGGAGGCTAGGTGAGGGTGGAAAGAATAATATGAGGAGCCTTCTCTTATGCGTTGTAAACACAAAACGTTTTCTGCTGCCCCCTGTGCGAAGAAATCTTCGAAACACCCTAAATAATTTTGTTTATAAAAACTGTTTTTATTATATTATTGATATCAAGTTTTAATCGATGACCAATCTTCCACAATTTGCAGAACTGGCCGCTGAATCAGAATCAACAAATGCATGACATTTTGGACAGTATAGTTTTCCTTTTCTAGTTGTAAGAGTTCTTCCATTCTTTGATGTGATTTGATATTCCAATTATTTTTTAAGTGAATACATCAATCTTAGATTTATCACATTTTAATAATTTTTTAGTGGATTTGTTTATAGATTTGTAAACGACCAGCTTGAATTTTGTAAAATTACAGAGTTATCCACTATTACAAAATAGTTGTTTATTGGATAAAATCAATACCAATGAGAATTATAAAAAGAATTTAAAAAAATAAGGAAATAGATAGTTACAAGCAATTATTGAAAATACTTTTCAAAAAGACATCTTTAATCTGTTTGATCATTCCAATGATGAAAGTATAATATAACTCGTGTTTCGTAAATATTAATAATTAAGATATGTTGAAAAAATCTATTTACTTTTTGTAAAAACATTATATAATGAATTTGAGATGTATTTATGAAAAAAATCGTTTATAAGAATAATCCACTAATTCAAGTAATAATTCAAATAATGTTTCCAACAATTATAGAATTAAATACAGAAGATCCAATAACATTTCGTAATTTAATTAAAGTTGATTTCCCATATTATAAATTAAATTTGGATAATCAACAAGAAATAGTCTTTAATCCAAATGACAATAATGAAATGGTCCCATCTGTAAAAAATAATAACACAGTTAGAAATCACACCTTCGTTAGTAAAGATGGTAGCTATATGGTAAATTTAACCAATTCATTTATAAGTTTATCTACAGTCGCTTATGAACATTGGGAAAAGTTTTCAGAAAAACTTACATCAATTTTAAATATTTTCAATAAAATATATGATGTTCCTTTTTATGAGAGAATTGGATTACGATATATAGATGCATATTCGAAGGATTTGCTTAATCTAACTGAATATAATTGGAATCAACTAATAAACTCTCCGTGGATAGGCGCAATGATATTTGATCGAGATGATGATTCATATTTAAATTCATCAATTGATACTGAGTTTAAATTAAACGAAACGTCGACAGCAAAAATACATGCAGGTCTTGGAACTGTTAATAATACTCAAAAAGCCTTTATTATTGATAGCGATTTTATTACTATATCGTCAATTCCATTTGATGATATAGATAAAAAAATTAATTATCTTCACAACGAAGCCAAAATATTTATAGAGTCTGCTATTTTAGAGCCCTTAAAGAAAGCAATGATACCGGAAGAAATAGAATTATGATTTTTGATATAGAACATCCAAGTTATATAAAAAAAAAGAATTATTTTGAAAGTATAGACACAAGTAAGAATACTCCATCAAGTTTTTATGATAAGAATGAGGTTTCATATTTAAAAAAAAATAAAAATGATTTTAATATTATCCAACCTGAAAGAATGTCTGATGCCTTAATTCGTCCAGATACCTCTTTTGAATTTTTACAGGATGCGGTAGATATTTTCTCAAAGATACCACCTAAATATTTTATTGACAACCAAAATGAGCAACTTATATTCATTAACAATTTTCTTTCAAAAATGAAAAACACTTTTTATGAAAAGATAAAAAATATAACAATAACAGAAAAGTTACCCAAACTGAATATTGAAGAAGAAGAAAATGATACATTAAATCTTAATGTAATAACGCAAGAATATAGAATTTATATTAGTTTTCAAAAAGAAGTATCAGAATCTTATTACGGTTATTTTTTTACAGAATCAGATATGTCAATGAAAATAGGTACAGATCTTCTTTCGAAAATAAATGAAAATGAGCTTATAAATTTATTTATAAGTTCTATCATAACAAAAAGGCTATCGAAATGAGCTTTATCGAAGAAAAGGAAGTATTAGATAAAAGAGATTTACCAGAAGAGTTTTATCGAGCTATAGATATTGCGGATTATTATGATTCTGAATTAAAGGTTATAAAGAAAGGTGCGTTTCAGTTCAAAAATAATCCAGAAGGACTAAAACCTGAAATGGATGAGTGTTCAATAAATTGGAATGATGATGAACATGCAGCAGATGTCTTAAAAAAGAATAAATATGGTTATTCTAAAATTTCAATAAAGGATTTTTCAAATAAATCGTTTGCGAATGCTGTTCTGGATTTATTAAAAATAAAAGGTATATTTGATTATGCACGTGATAGTACTGAAGATAATCCCTATCATGGAAATCTCTATATAAAAAGTGATGTAAAAGGTTCAAGAAGAGAATTAATCTCTCATGTCTTAAGTTCATATGCTTCCAAAGATTTTATACAGAACGAAATTCTCTAAAAGAATTAATATAAATTGTTTCTGTCTTAATTTCGTATTCTGGACAGTAGAAAAAATTATGTATGTTTTCACCAGTCTCAAACAAATATAAGGTCAGTCAATTTTTATGTTTTGATTTTTACAATTGCCTCTATTGATTTATTAAAAAGTGATCATTCTTGGTTTCATTTTTTTAGATTAAGCAAAACTATACTCATATAAAACACAGATGAATTTTTTTGAGATTAAATCTCAAGATTTGCTAATACCAATAATTGCTTTTTCTAATCAAGCCTCAATTCGGGTACAAACTTTAAAGAATGTAATAAATTTTAGTCAATTATACAGTTGTATCTTAAAATATCATAATCCAATAATTTCAATTGATAATCTTGTTCCCTGAAAGTAAAACTGCGATCTTATACTAGATATTCAAAAGAAGATAAGTAAACTCATATTTATAAAGTTCAAGTAAGAGCAGATTTTAATAAAGCAAATATTGATATGCGAATTTGCCTAAAATGTTTGGGGAACTTGTTGGACGTAATGGTAAGCATGGAAAGTTTTTTGGATACAGTAATTATCCTAGATGTAAATTTACTTATAATTTGTAACTTGATGAAAAAACTAAATCATCTCAAATTGCAGTTTTCCAAACAATTCATTGTTACCTTTTAATTTTCGCTATATAATTAATACATGAACTCAATATGCAAGGACATCTTTCGCTCAATTCATGAAGGTAAATGGTTATATATTGAATACCAAAATGTACAGGGCGAAAGAACTAAATATTGGATTTCAATAAAAAATATCAACATAGAAAAAAGAGCTCTTGCTGTATCTGGACTACATCTGGGGTATTTCACAACTAAAGAGTTTACTATTTCTATAGATCAGATTCTTTCAACACAAATAATTGATGGAACCTTTTATAATACAAATAAAGAGCTTCTTGAAGATATTGAATTATTTCCTGCAAAATATTCTTCTTTGTTTTCCAATGTTGTAAATCTAAAAATTCTTAATTATCTAGCTGATTGTAACAAACTTGCTGATCTTCCAAAGTTAAATAAAGATAATGTTTTAATTCCTAGATTAGACGCTGATAAATTAAAAGATCATAAATATGAACTTGAAGATGATCAGTTTAGGATGATTGTAAATAGTTTTAAAAAGGCTGCTGAAAATAAAAAAAGCAAAAATGCTAAAACTACAAATTCGGTTGTTCAATTAGCATTAAATGTTTTAAGTATTCACACTCCTAAAGGATTGTATGTTCTGGCATATAAAGAAGTTATGTTTGATGTTTCAAAAAGATGGCTCTCTGCTGATTCAGAAATAAAAATCTGTACGGAGTTCTGTCCTGATGGAACAAATAAACAGAGCATCATGCAATTCTTACAACCGGAAGATTTGGAAATCTTGAATTGTTATGATCAAAACCTGGAAATCTCAGAATACATAAAAGATTTGATCATGGAGAATATAGGAAACAATACTTCTTATAAGGTCGATGATTGTCCTTATTTTATTTGTTTGCAACGAAATACAAATATAAATCTTGAAAAAGAATATGAAGCTATTATTGATATGTATTCAAATGATACTGTTTCTACTCCAATAAAGGCGTTTTTTGGGGAGTTACATTCTGTAAAACAGAATGATGAAATACTTCCTATTGCTGTAACAGATAATAATGTAAATCTTGATCAGCTTTTGGCAATATATAATGCAATTAATTATCCCATTTCTTATATTCAGGGGCCTCCTGGCACAGGCAAAACCTCAACAATACTTAATACTATTATTACCGCTTTTTTTAATAATAAGACGGTTCTTTTTTCATCATATAATAATCATCCAATTGATGGAGTAATAGAAAAACTTACTTCACTAAAGTATAGAGATTATTATACAATTCCGTTTCCTGTTCTACGAATTCCTAGTAATGATAAAATACCAGAAACAATCAACTATATAAAATCATTGCTTAATACTGTCCAAAATCTTACTGTTCATGAAGAAGTATTAAATCAAAATAAGCAACTCCAGATTGAGAAGACAAAAAAATTATCTCAATTATTACAAAATCATGGGGAGCAGATTGATCTTAAAGAGCGTAGGGAAGTAATCGAAGCAATGCTTTCAAAAAATGAAAACATGCATCTCCGATTAAATCTTGAAGGGCAACAAGAGAATGAAATTGAAAAACGTTTAAAAGATATAGGAACTATTACAGATGAAGATGCTTTGTCTCTTCTTACATTTGATTATTACATGTTAATGCAATTCATTAATTTTACATCTGTTCGATATTTGCAGAAACTGTTTGAACCTGAATACAAAGACTTTATAGAAATCCTGAAAAATCCAGATGAAGAAGAACAAAAAATACAATTTAATAAATTCTTTTCTGTTTCAGATAACGTAAGAAGAATGCAAAAAGTATTTCCAATTTTTTGTTCAACTTGTATTTCTTCACAGAAAATTGGAGAACCACAAATATATTTTGATATGACTATTATGGATGAAGCAAGTCAATGTAATACTGCGGTTTCGTTAGTCCCAATAATAAGAGGCAAGAGTTTGATGCTTGTTGGTGATCCTCAGCAGTTAAATCCAGTAATTACATTGGATCCAAATATAAATAATGAACTTAAAGCAAAGTATGATATTAATGATAGTTATGATTATATTGCCAATTCTATTTATAAAACTTTCCTTGCAAATGATTCTATAAGTCAAGAAATACTTTTACATAACCATTATAGATGTGCTAAAAAAATAATAGATTTTAATAATAAAAAATATTACAACAGTAAATTAAGTATAAAATCTAAAAGTGATTTGGCAGAACCTTTAGTTTTTTGCGATGTTGCAAATAATTATTCAACAGAAAAAAATACAGCTCCAAATGAAGTAGAAGAAATTATCAATTATGTTAAAAATAATCCTGGTAAAAAAATAGGAATAATTACACCTTTTAAAAATCAAAAAGATTTAATTGAATATACATTAAAAGAAAGAAAAATTGATGGTGAAATCAGCTGCGGAACTGTTCATGCATTTCAGGGAGATGAAAAAGATGAAATATTGTTTTCATTAGCTCTTACTGAAAATACCCAACAAAAAACTTATGACTGGGTCAAGAATAATAGCGAATTAATTAATGTTGCAGTTTCTAGGGCAAAAGATAAACTTGTAATTATTTCCAGTGAAAAAGATATGAAACGTCTCCACAAAAAAAATGAAACTGATGATTTATATGATTTATATAATTATGTAAAAACAAATGGTGTTTATGAAGTTGCTTCTAAAAATTCATCTTCCAGAGCATTAGGAATAAAAGCATATACCACAGAGACTGAAAAATTATTTTTGGAAACATTGAACCTGGCGTTATCGAATGTGTTTGAAGATAAAGCTGAGTATAGAGTAGTAGAACAACAATCACCTTCTACGGTGTTTCCAAAATTATCTAAAGAATCATTATATTATTTTACAGCAAAAATAGATTTTGTTATCCTTAAGAAAGGTTTTAAAGGACAAGAGTTCCCAGCTTTAGCAATTGAACTTGATGGCCCAGAGCATCACAATGATCCAAAAGTAATTGAGCGAGATAAAAAGAAAGAACAAATATGTAAAGAACACGGATGTACATTAATTCGTGTAGATAATACTTATGCCAGAAGATATAATTCTATTAAAGTTATTTTGAAAGAATTTTTTGATGTTAAGTAACGAATTTTAGAATAAAAGGAACGAAAAAAAATATGATCCAAAATACACTTTCTTACTACAACACGAACACAGCTTCCTTTGTCGAATCCACCCAGTCAGTCCAAATGACCGAAGCGTGGAACAAGTTTACAACCAAATTACCACAAGCTGCAACAATACTAGATTTTGGTTGTGGATCCGGCCGTGACACCAAATACTTTCTTGAACTTGGTTATAAAGTTGAAGCCACAGACGGCTCCGAAGAATTGTGCAAACTCGCAAGTGAATACACAGGAATCCAGGTCAAAAACCAATTATTCACAGAGCTTGATGAAACAAATAAATATGATGGAGTTTGGGCCTGTTCGTCGATTCTTCATGCTTCAACAGTTGAACTTCATGACATATTCAAAAAGGTTGCCATTGCATTAAAACCAAACGGAATCTTTTATACATCTTTCAAATATGGAGAATTTGAAGGAGAACGAAAAGGCCGTTACTTTACAGACATGACAGAAGATTCATTTAATTTGCTTGTAAAAGAAACAGAATGCTTTACAATAATAGAAGAATGGATTTCTTGTGATGCAAGACCTGGGCGCGAAAGTGAAAAATGGTTGAATATAATCTTAAAGAAGAAATAAAAGAAACAAATACTCTTACTGGAAATAAAAAGAAAAGTCAGTATCTTTATTATCAACTAAAAAAGGAATTTGCAGTAGCCGAGCGCATAGATATAATTGTTTCTTTTTTAATGTTTTCTGGAGTAAAACTTTTATTAAAAGATATTCGTGCAGCTGTAGATAGGGGAGTGACAATAAGAATCCTTACAGGTAAGTATTTAAATATCACTCAGCCGGACGCTATTGCTTTATTGAAAAAAGAATTTGGCAACAAAATAGATTTGCGTTTTTGTCTTACAGATACGGATCAAGCTTTTCATCCTAAGTCTTATATTTTTCATAAACAAAATGGTTCTGATATTTTTATTGGTTCTTCAAATATTTCTTACAGTGCATTAACTTCTGGAATTGAATGGAACTATAAGTTTAACAGCAACGAACACAAAGAAGATTTTGAACATTTTTATAACACCTTTGTAGATTTATTTGAAAATCATTCTGTTGTTATTACCGATGAAGAATTAAAACAGTATTCAAAGAATTATCATAAGCCTGCAATTCTAAAAACTCTGGAAAAAACAGATGCCGAACAGGATGAGGATACCTCTGTTTATGTTTTGTATGAACCGCGAGGAGCTCAGGTAGAAGCTCTTTATGCATTGGATAAAACAAGACAGGAAGGAGCAGACAAGGCTCTGATCTATGCTGCAACAGGAATTGGAAAAACGTATCTTGCGGCTTTTGATTCAAAAGATTTTACGAGAGTTTTATTTGTTGCTCATCAGGAAGAAATATTAAAACAGGCTGCAGAATCTTTTAAGAATGTAAGACATTCAGATGATTATGGATTTTTCTATGGTAAGGCTCATGACACGGGAAAGGCAGTGGTTTTTGCTTCCGTTCAATCTCTTGGAAAACCAGAGTATTTGAATGAAAAATTCTTTTCGCCAGATTATTTTGATTACATTGTTGTTGATGAATTTCATCATGCTGTAAATAAACAATATGTAAACATCATTAATTATTTTAAACCAAAATTTTTATTGGGATTAACGGCTACCCCGGACAGAACCGACGGCAGAAATATTTATGAAATCTGCGATTACAATGTGCCGTTTGAAATCTCTTTATTTCAGGCAATAAACCGTGGGCTTTTAGTTCCGTTTCACTATTATGGTATTTATGATGAAACAGACTATTCCAATATGCGTTTTGTAAAAGGCGATTATCTTGAAGCCGATTTGAATGAAGCTTATATAAATAATGACACACGTAGTAATTTGATTTATAAACATTACTTAAAATACAATTCAAAACGAGCGTTGGGCTTTTGCTGTTCCAGACTTCATGCAGAATATATGGCAAAGTATTTTTGCAGTAAGGGAATCCCGTCTGTCGCTGTGTATAGTAATGCAGAAGGCGAGTATTCACAAGAACGCGATATTGCAATTCAGGAATTAAAAGAAGGCAGAATCAAGGTAATCTTTTCTGTAAATATGTTTAACGAAGGTGTAGATATTCCTTCTGTAGACACTGTAATGTTTCTTCGCCCAACACAATCTGATGTTTTGTTTTTACAGCAGCTTGGTAGAGGTTTGCGTCTAAGCCATGGAAAGGAATTTTTGAATGTTCTGGATTTTATTGGAAATTATAAATATGCAGGAAAGAGTATAAAAAAGCTTTCTCAAGATAGTGATGAAAATAAAGAATTTCCTGATAAATCTTTTGGCAAACAAATCTTTGCAAATGGCTGTATTATTGATTTTGATCTTGAAGCAATTGATTTATTAGAACAAATAGAGAAAAAAGCAAAGAAGAATAAAGAAACAATCATAGAAGAATTTTATAGAATCAGGGAATTGTTGGATAATAAGATTCCAACAAGATTGGAATTGTTTACAAATATGGATGAAGATATTTATGAACTGTGTTTGAAGAATTCAAAAGATTCACCTTTCAAAAATTACCTTGAATTCTTAAATAATCAAAACCTGTTATCACCAGAAGAAACCGTACTATATAATTCTATTTGTAAAGATTTCTTAAATGAAATGGAAAGAACAGATATGACAAAATCCTATAAAATGCCAATTCTCCTTTCTTTGTATAATGATGGTAATGTTCTTGAAAGCGTGGATGAGAATCAATTATTAAAAACCTGGAAAAAGTTTTTCGCTACGAATGGAAACTGGAAAGATTTGCCAGCTGCAAAAGATTATGAAACTTTCAAAATGATTTCTGATAAAGATCATCTGAATAATATTAAAAAGAATCCGGTAAACTTCCTGGTACAATCAGGTAAAGGTTTTTTCCTTCATGTCCAAAATAATGGAATTGCTATTAATTCATCAATTGTTCCATATTTCAAGAATGAAGCTTTCATACGACATTTTAAAGACATAATAGATTACCGAACAATGTATTATTATTCTCGGGAGAAATATAGACAAATACACAAAGAGACTTATTCATATGAAGAACCTAAATCATTAAAAGTTGCTGATAGTGGAAAGAATAGAGAGGATATTTATAGATAACAAACAAAAAAATTATTAAATGAATAAATAAGACAAATGATGTTTGTGAATGTAGCGATTGTTAATGAACATACAAAAGTACTAGAATATAAATAAAAACAATAATTGATACCTGGAGTTAAAAATGGGCCTTTTTGAAGAAGTTGAAAAGTTAATTAATAAACAAAAAAATACTTATATGGATAATCCAGATATAGCATTTTCATTTTTCACAAATGAAAATCGTACTATAAAAGATTATAATGGACGACAAATTTTAGAATTATTACAGAACTCAGATGATAGTGGCTCAAAAGAAATAATTATAGAGCTTAATCGTGAACAAAATCGTTTAATAATAAAGGATTCCGGATCTGGATTTTCAATTGGAGGAATAAAATCTCTTCTTATACCTGATCGAAGTCCAAAAAAAGAAAGTCAATTCATAGGTAATAAAGGCCTTGGTTTTAGGTCAATATTAAATTGGGTTAAGCAAGTAGAAATAAAAACGAAAGATATCTCGTTAAGTTTTTCAGAGAGGAATATAATTGAAGAAGCAAAAGCATTGTGGAAAGAAAATCTTTCTTCCTATCAGACTGAAATGAACTTGCCTTGTGATAAAGTTCCTCTTCCTATTATGGCGATTCCGAAAGTTTGCAAAATTGAAGATATAGATGGAACTGAAATCATTCTGGATTATAAATCAGAATATTTAGATGATATAGAGACTCAATTAAATAATATCGAAAAACATGTTCTCTTGTTTGTTAATCATTTGGAAAAAATAAAGGTAAATGATAAAGTTTTTTCATGTTCTAAAACCTATGGGGAAGAAAAAAACAAAATTCTTGCAAGCATTTATTCTTCAGGGGAGGCAGAAGAAAAGTGGACAATATATCGACATTATCCTGAAAAATTACCAAAAGAGCTGATAGACGAAAATAATAGCATATTTGATATCAGTATAGCTGTTCCAGTTGAAAAAACAATTTCATTTGAAAAGCTTATTTATGACTATTTTCCTACACGAGTTAAGGTAGGATATCCGTGTATTATTCATGCAACATTAGATCTTGATTCTAGTCGTAATCATATCGACAATACGGCTTTAAACGTTTTTGTTTTTAAAAAGATAAAAGAAATGATTCTGTCTTTAGCAGAATACTTGAAAACGCAATCTCCTAAAGCAACATGGGAACCATTAAGACTTCTATTAGAAAAAGGGGTGATTTGTTCAGACGAATTTGTAAGTAATAATCTTACAATTCCAATCAGCAATGAACTACTTATAAATAATATTTATCCATCTGTAGACGGTAACTATAGAAATAGAGAAGAGATAATTAATTATAATGCTTCAACAAATTCTGTATTAGCAAGATATAAGGAACACTTTTCTGAAGTATTGATTGAATCAAATGAGGATTTGGAAAATCTATTGAATTGGGAAAAGGTTTATTCTTTAGAGCAACTAGGAGATCGTATTGATAAAGTTTCTAAAGATGCTGATTTAACGATTAGTGATAGAGCAAAGTTAATTCATAGTATATATATCATTAAAAATTCATTCTATTTTAATGATAATCCAGATTATAAGTTTAATATTTTAATAAATGAACAAAACGAAATTATCTTAAATGAAAATACAGCTTATGCACCTCGTCAGATTTTAGATTTTGAAAAGCCAGATTATTTATCTATGGATTTTGTAAATAAAGAATTGTTTGAAGATCTCTTGAACACTTTTAATATCTCTAAAAATCAAGACTTAAAACAACAATATCGTGATTTAGTAAATAAATTAAAAAGTATAGTAAATATTCAAGATTATGATATTTCTAATCTTTTGAAGAAAATAGAATCCTATGCAAACAAGGAAGTAAAAGAGAAACAATTAGAATCAGAAAAGAAACAAATTATTATACAAGTTTTAAAAACATTAATTGGAATCTATAAAGCTCATAAAGGATTTGATACAATATTACATATTTATTTAGAAAACAAAAATGGTAATTTATTGCCATCAAATGAATTATTATTTGGTAATCCATATGAATGTGCGAAAGATACAGAGGATATTTTTTCTGGTATTTATGACAATAATAAATATGTACAAAACTATTTGAACCTTTGCTCTAATGAAGACGATGTCCATATTCTAGAAGGAGTGTTAACTCAATTACAAGTATCTTCTTTTGTAGTCTTCGATGAAAAAACAGAGTTTAAAGATATTAAATATTTGCAATATATTAATAAATATATAAATCCCTCAATTCCTTTAAATTCAAGTATCGTTGCTTCAAAAGATATAAAAAATTTAGATGATTTAAGCAGATTAAATTTTGAAGACTTTATTAAATTGATAAGTCAATCGGCTAGATTACAAGAAGAAATTAAGAAACTAACTCAATTACATTTCTTTTATAGAACAGATCAAAAACCTTCTGTATTTTCATATGTTGCATACAAGGTTCAACAGATGTTATCTGCTGAGAATCGAGATTTTTATATTTTTTCGACAAATGATGAATTATCAATTATTGGAACGAATATAGATTCTAAATTAAGTTTTTTACCAACTCAAGCTGATAGGCAAAATGTTAAAGATATCCTTAAAATTATTGCAATTAATCTGGCTGAAGTTCAAAAACCTGTTATCATAAAAATTCTTAACTCTTTAGAGAGATTTGATAAAGAAGGTAAACTTGCACAACAAGTATATAAGACTGTCGCTGATATATGTGGAGAAAAGAAAGAAAACTCTGATGAGATACGAATGTCTCTGAAGGATTCTGATTTGAAGTTATTTGCATATAGTATTGATAAAAAAATTAAAGGGTATTTCCCTGCAAATATGATTTTTTATTCAGATAATGCAACTTTACCAAAACAATTAATGATAAAAAAACAAATAAAGAAATTTGCTTATCCATTAAGACAAGGTGCAGAAAAAATTCCAAATATATTTGGAGTAAGAAAAGTTTCAGATATAAAACTAAAAGTAATTGAGGAAAGTATAGAGAAAAATAATGGTCTTAATAGAGAATTTAATGAATTCTTTGAAAAGACGAAACCATATTTTCTATTACATAGATTCAAATCCTTGAATACTCAAACAGCACAAAAAGATAACGCGAATTATATAAAGAATTGTAAGATTGTGCTTGTAAACAGATGTAAATATAGTTTCAATGTAGAATCACTAGAGGAACTTCAATCAAAAAAAGAAGAAATTGATTCTTTGGATAATTTTGACTATATTCGCGATAATAATAATCTTTTTTATGTTTGTATTCCTGAAAAAGTTGCATTAAATGAATTATGTGCGAATGAAGAATTTTGCACATCTATAGCTGAAATAGTAAGTATGGTCTTTTTACTTACAAAAGAAGAAGAATTTGTAAATATAATTCATGATTTTTCATTTTATACAAAGACAATTCAAAAGCACCAAGATAGTATTAGTGAATTAGATTCTTGTTATGAATATCTTGGTTTATCACGAAGTTTAATTAGCTTTTGGAGAAAATATTTAGGTAATGATATTGAAAATGCTACGATTGAAAATCTTGCGGAATTAATATACTCGAAATATGGAATAAGAGGTTATAATTTTGAATTAGTCGATTATGAGACCTGGCATTCAGATGCTTCAGTTGCTTTACTTCGTGAGGTATATAATAAAATTGATAAAAATATTTTACAAACAGTTGATTTATCATTATTCCATAGAGATAAAATTATAAATGTGCTTGATAGATTAAAAGAAGATTTTAAAAAATCTTTGTATAAAAACTTATGTTCAAAAACAATTGCCGAACAAAAATTGTATTTATGTAAGTTCGATTTATACAAAGAAATACTTTCTAAAATCGATTATCAATCAATTGCTCACGAAATAGATGTAAATTATGAATCCATTATTATTTGTCAAGTTTTACAAGATTTTGGTTTCACTATAGAAACTGGATTACAAGTTAATAATAGTTATAAATATGATGCTGAATATGAAGAAATAATAAAACAATCGGGTGACAAAGAACTTATTAGTATTTCTTTTTTCAGTGGAGAAGAACAAAAAGAATTTGTCTTGGCTAAGATAAATAAATTAAAAGAAATAGCAGAAGAATTAGATAAACCTAAGTCAGAAAATGAAGATGATTTTGAAGATACTATTGTTATTAAAAAAACTAATGAAGATGTAACTTCTGCAATTGATTCCAGAAAAAAAGGGAACAAGTCTTCTGGTAACAATTATAACCCTGGTAAAGAAAAGATCAAAAAAATAAAAGCGAAAAAAGCAGAGAAAAGAGTTTATAAATACTTGTGTTCAGAATACGGAAAAGAAAATGTTTTCTGGATTTCTTCTTTCAGCGAATTAAATATTGAACAAAGTGATGATGCTGGATATGACATTTACTATTATGACAAGAATAAAGAAAAACATTTAGTCGAAGTAAAATGTTCTTCTGGTAACTATTTTTATATAACTCCCAATGAACTTGCTGAAGGAAAAAAAGAAGAGAATAATTATCATATAGCATTAGTTAATAATAACGAAGTTACAATCCTTGAAAACTTTTTGAAAGATAAATCAAGCTATTTATTGACTGCAGATAGTTATTATGTTTCATTTGATATAAAGCAGTAAATGATCATTTCAAAAATAGGAGTAATAGAAAGTGGCAATAAAGAAACTAACAGAAGTATTTAAATTCTTTTATATTATACCTTCTTATCAAAGAGGGTATGCCTGGGGTAAAAAACAACTTGAAGATTTCTGGTCAGATTTGACTAATACAGAGTACTCACAACAACACTTTTTCGGAACTTTTTATTTAGAAAAAAAGGAAACAGGTTTATATTATGTTGTTGATGGACAACAGCGTCTTACTACACTTGCTATTTCATTATTGGCCTTTACAAAAAGGTTAAGGAAATCATCTATTTTTGATAAATATATATATGATAAAACCAAGAAAAAATATCATTTGAATTATGAAAACAATAATGACAATAAAAGTTATCTTATTAATAAAATCTATAGGGATAAAGATACAGAACGTGCCAAAAATATTTATCAAAAGAATTTAAAGTTTGCAAAAGATTTCTTAGAAAGAAAAATAGAAAAATTATCAGATGGTGATATTGAAAAACTATACAAGACACTTTCAAAGAGTTTCATCTTTGATTTACAAGAGATAAATTCTTTTGGAAATGGAATTAATTCTAATGTAGTATTTGAAACTTTAAATAATAGAGGAAAACCTCTAACTGTTCTTGAGAAACTTAAAAATAGATTAATGTATCTTGCTGCAAAAATTGATTCAGATAAAACAATTATTGAAATTAATAATGTATGGACTGAATTATATAATGAGCTTGGCAATATAAAAGGTAAAACAGAAAACAGTCTAATTGAAGATGACATGCTATCTTCTCATCTTACGATATATAGAGCAAGTGAGAACACGGCATTTTCTGTAACAGGGGCTGAAGAAAAACTTTTTCAAATGTTCTGTCTTAAGCCAGAAGAATTTCCAAAACAAGAGCAAAGTGATCTATCTTTTTGGAATAGTAAATCTGAATCTGAAAAAGATGATTTTGGAAGAGAAGACGAATTATCTGTTGAAAAAATAGAATCATATATTTCAAGTCTTAAAGAATTCTGTAAAGCATGGTGTTATATTTCGAATTTTTCTGCATTAAAGGATTCTGCATTGAAAAAATGTCTGATGCTCGATTCAACAAAAGAAACAAAGATTTTATTATCAACAATTCAAATGGACACTAAATTATCCTCTCAAAAAAAGAATAATCTTTATAAACTTATTGAGGCAGTTTTATTTAGACAGCAACTCCCAGGAGAATGGGAACGTACTTATAATTTTGCAAGATTAGCTTTTTGGTTCTTTAATCAGGATATTGTTTATGATGAAGATGATTATGGAAATGATAAAACAATGGATTATGAAAACCTTGTTGATGAGTTAAAATTTGGTATATATGATGAATTTGATATTTTAAATATTATAAATAATTTTAGATTCTTTTATAAATATAATCGTGGTGAGATAGGTTTTTATCGGTGGAAATCAATACACTTCTTTTTATATGAATATGAAACGTTTCTGGCACAAAGGGCTGGTATAAAAACCTCATTAAAATATGAAAATTCTTCAATAGAGCATATTATGCCGCAAAAATTAACTTATGATTGGGAACAATTACTTAGTTGTTTTAATTGTTCTAAAAGTAATGAAAAGAAAAAAGAAAATCAAAATATTATAATTAATTCCTTGGGAAATTTAATGCTTGTTTCTAAGGATAAGAATTCTGTTTTAAGTAATAAGTCTTGGAAAAATAAAAGAAAAATTTATAAGAATAAAACAAA
>JBGVAV010000004.1:0-31928 GCA_045224915.1 Treponema sp. | reverse complement strand
TCTTGCAGGGGCCGACCCATATTCTTTTTGAACTATCCCTTGATACAGGAAAGAAAAATCAGATTCGCGCCCACCTCGCTGCTCACGGTTATCCTCTTGCAGGCGACGAAGAGCACCGTGCTCATACAGATCCTTTTGGCCGCCTTTGTCTGCATGCAAGAACCCTTGAGTTTGATCATCCTTTTACAGGCGAACATATGAAGTTTGAGGTTCCTGAGCCGGAAGAGTGGGCCAGTTATGTAAAAAAAGGAGACTTGCATCCTAAAAAGCCGGTCTGGGATTTACCGCAGAATCGCCCGAACTCAGGCCGCCACGAAGAACTCAAGCTTGGACAGCGCCGTCTTTCCGCCAAAGATAAAGCCCACATGGACTTTATAAAAAGTGGAAAATCTTTTAGAAAATAAGTATATTATAGATATGGATTGCTTCGCTACGCTCGCAATGACGGTCATTGCGAGGAGCGTAGCGACGTGGCAATCCACGCTTTTAAATTATCTGTCCTCTAACTAAAATCTGCTTCTTTGAGCCGTCACCATATTCAAGAGTAATAGTCGGGTCGCGCACTACTCCATCAAGGTGAATAAGGCTTGGAGCATCGTTGTCGTAATTTTCGCCGATTGCAAAATGGCAGGTGTGGAAGGCCTTTTCGTCTTCGAGCATGTTTCCTGTAATCTGGGCAGCAGGGTTAAGACCAATTCCAAGTTCTCCAATATTGCGGGCATTCTTTTTGTAAACAGCGCCCTGCCCCTGCGGAAGCTTCTTCTCTTTTTCATAAGTTATAGAACGCTGCTCTGCTTCGGTGATTGTTTTAAGAAGTCGCTTTGCTTCGGCGCCACCTTCAATATTTTTTACAAATCCATTTTCTACAGTACATGTAATAGGAGTTTCAAGAATTGAGTCTCCATCGGCAAAAGTCATTGAACCGTCATAAACGATTATACCTTCGCTACCGCCAACAAGAGGGCTTATAAAAACTTCGCCCGCAGGAATATTTCCGCCAGTTCCAGGTTTTGTAAAATCTCCATCATCAAACATGAGTTTTCGGCCATTTACAGGAATCTTAATATCTGTTCCACCCGGAGCTGTTACAAAAACGTTTACAGCGCCATTAAAAAGCTCGTCTAATTTTTTACAGCGTTCACCAAGCTCTTTGTAATCGATGGCTGCTGTGCGGTTCATCATATCTACTGTGATTCCCGGTGTCCAGGCTCCACGCATTGTTTTTTTACCGTCCAAAAGATAATCAAAAATGTGAGTAAACTCCTGACCATCTTCTGTTTTATATGGATTTGCAGTTGCTCCAGGATCTTTTCCGAGCTTGATATTTGATATTGAAAAACAAACCTCTGGCTCTGTTGCAATTGCAGCAAGAACCTCTGGATTAGCATTATCAAAGCTTGTTTTATCACTTTGGAAAACTAATGTTGGAAGTCCACCAGCTTCACTGCTTGCTGTAAAAAGGTCCTGGGCAATTTCGCTTGTCTGCGGATTTGCAATAATCAGAACACGTTCACCTTTTTTTACAGCAACAACATCCTGAACGACTACCTGAGCAGGAGTGCGGTCTTTTGCAGGTGTGTCTATTTTATTTTTTAATTTATCTAATAACATTTATTTCCTCACTAAAACTATATTTCTTTCGGAATCTTCAAGGCCTGGAACAGTAATTGGACATACCTCGTATTCAGGGACAAGCTTTTTAATTCCTTCCATTTCCTGACGAATATTTTCAAGACGGGCTTTGTATGCACAAAGTAGGCCTCCCTTTTTTACCATGCGCAAAAGAGTTTTTGTCATTTTTTCATCCAGCGGGCGGAATGCACGAAATGTAATTAAATCAAAACATTCAGGTTCAACCTGCTCTGCAACAGTATTCCAAATTTCAACGTTAGTCAACCCTAACATCGCCTTACAGTTTTCTAAAAAAGAACAGCGCTTTTCCATTCTTTCAACAAGCTTAAACTCAACGGGCTCTTCAAAATCATCAGCACACAAAAAACTTGCAGCAAGAGGAATACCAGGAAGTCCCCCGCCAGAACCAATATCACCTATTACAAGAGGTGAAGCATTATCAGCACTGGCACTCAAGGCATTTTTTATAACTTCATAGCCTGCTAAAGAATCAAGAATATGACGAACAACAAGCTCATCATGGTCTGAAGTATTTGTAAGATTATATGCAGAATTAAAAAGGATTATTTCTTTTATGTATTGTTCCATTTTTGAAACAAGAGAAGCTCGAGCCTCGTCATTCAAGCCCGGCACTGTTGAAATTATTCCTTGTGTTAAAATATCCTGCATGACTTCCCCTGTAAAAATTGTCGGGTCAAGCCCGACAATTACACAATTACTTATCAATATCAAGTAAAAGATCTGCTGCTACACCGTTATCGTCGTAATGAACAACAACAAGATTTCCTGTTTTTTGAGCAGTAATATCTTTTAACTGACACATTTTATAAATATAAGAATTTTTATTTTCGGTTCCCTGTGCAACAGAAGGAGTTACAGAAAATGTTGTACTGCTTCCGTTACTTTTTACAGCCTTGAACAAAAGATAAAAAGTTTCTGTGCACGAGCGGTTATTCAACAAATATTTTCTATCGGCAGTAAGAAGAAAAGAACCATCAGGTTCAGGCTCGCTGAAGAATTCCTGAGTAATAGAATCTTTTACACTGTAATTATTTATCTTAAAACGAAGGATTGAAGGCTTGCGCTTTTTAAAGGTTTCGGAATCCTGCTGTTTTGCAGCATAAACCTCCTGCTCTGCAGCACTTGCGGATTTCTGTTCGATTTTGAGTTCATTTAATTTATCAAGAATTTCACGAAGCAAAAGTGTTGTTGATAAATCTGAAGAATCTGTAGTCCCGTTGACTTTTCCAGTTAAACTTGTCAAAGAAGAAAGAGTATCAAAGGTTCCTGAATTATATAAACCCGAAATATCTCCTGCAGAAAGAAGGTTTGAATTTGTAAGAAGAGACTGAAGCAAATCTTCTGTAGAAGTAGCATCGCTTAGAACGGCTTCTGTTGTCTTTTTAGGCTCAGCTGCTTTTTGATTTGTGCTTACCGTGCCTGCCTGCTTTTGCTGAGGAATAGATGGCTTGTAGAATTTTCCGTCCATTGTTGGAGACGAAATTGTGGGCATATCGGGGATAGAAATTGTTGGCATTTCCGGCATTTCCATTGCCTGTGCAAAAACAACCGCATTTACCAAAAAAGCAGCTGCAATTACACAAAAGGATTTTCTACATATTTGCAAGACTTTCCTCCACATATTCAAGACGCTGGGTAAGCTGAGCAATTGTTTTTTCAAGGCGGTTCTTTTCGCGTTCAAGACGAGTTTTTGGATCTTCGCCTCTTTGCTGTGCAGCCTTTTGCTTCATCATTTCGCGAACACTTGCAGGAGATTTTCCACCGTTCATAAATTCCTGTTCAACTGCGGCACGGTCATCCTTCTTTTTTACAGAAGCAACAACCTTCATATTGTCAAAGCCAATAGCAGGATTTACCTGGGCAACAGAAACCTTACGCAAATCTTTTTCGGTATTTCGCGGAAGGCACAAAACTCTGTCTATGTAATCTTCATAGCGGATATTTGCGGCTTTACAAAGCTCCATTGCTTTAGCAAGCTTTTTTCCAAACTCCTGCATGAGCTGGCCGTTCTTTGCAAGGTAGTTTGTCTTAATATCTTCTGTAAGCTCCTTGAGCTCCTGATTGCTTTCCCAACCAATAGAATAATAACCTTTTTTTTCTGCAAGCTCAATCAAATCGCCAAACTTTGCCCAAAATTCCTGAGTATGAACTTTGCAGGCAGTACCATAACTTGGATCTGTTTCCTGCTTTTTGATTGTCATAAGATGATGTGTAAACTCATGAACAGCAGTATAAACAAGTTCGTTTTCTGATTTGAAGTTCAGATTATGAAGATAGATTTCGTGAGTATCCGGCTTATAAAAACCATTTACGCGTTTACTTTCTTTTCCAGTCTGAATTACAGTAAAATCTATTTCGCACGCCTGAATATCAAGCAGCATTTCTTTTATTTTTTCGTTTGTCATTTTAATTCAACACTCCCATAGAATTAAGTATAATTGCACCGGCAACTGTTGCAGCTGTTTCTGTTCTCATAATGCGCGAACCCATTCCACAGCGCATAAAGCCGGCAGCTTCTAAAAGCTTACGTTCATTATCTGTCCAGCCACGTTCACTGCCAATGGCGGCAACAACTGGCACTTCTTTTGAAAATTGAACCTCGCCTAAAGCACATTTTGGCTTGATGTTGTCAAGGCAGATGAGGTTTTGATTGCCCTTCGACATGCTCAGGGATCCTGTTTCTTCCAAAGCGCTTAAACATTCCTTCAGCGTTTTATGAATAAAAACTTGCGGCACATGAGTGCTTCCAGCCTGCACTGTTCCTTCACGCAAAAGCTCACGGGCATTTTCTGGCTGAGCAAGATCACTTTGCATATATGATTTTTCGCCAAGCTCTGTGCCTGTAAGATGAAGCTCGCTCACACCTAAAGCCGCAACATCGCGCATAAGACGACGCAATTGAATTGGACGCGGAAAACCAACAATCATTTTTAAAGGATTAAAAGGCTTGCCGTCTCCGGTTGCAGTAAACTCAAAAAAAATCTGACGCGCAGTTTCATCAACTTTTGTAATTCGCGCTACTCCACTGCTACCACCAATTATTCCTGCAGTAAAATCTTCCCCCTGCTTTTTTTTAAGAACTTTTAAAATATGATCTCCACGCGCATCATCAAAGCTTAGAGGAGATTCAATTTCATTTTGTTCAAAAAGGCAGATATTCATTTTATGCCTGCCAGACTAATTGAGCATGTTGATTTTTTTAAGGGCTGCACAAAGCGCGTCTTTTTCAATTAAATCAATTGGGCGGCCTTCGGTATACTGATGTGCACTTTCTGAGAAAGAACCCATTGTTACGCAGTAGCCGTTATCGCAGCGGGCATCACGCATTTTTGCATGGAACTCGCGTACATAAATATCACCAATAGTATTTTGATTTCTGTAAAAACGGAAAAGATTTTTTGCTTCCCATTTGTTGCTTTCAACATCACAGATAATTTCAATACTTTCTGAAGCAACAGAAACATCTTCAATTTTTACAAAGGCATTTTTAAAGAAGACTGTAATGAACTTGCGGCAAAGAGCAACAAAGTCGCTGGTACCAGACAAAAGGTAAACCTGAAGATTCTGGTTCTGATTCAATTCCTGATAACGTGAAACAAGACTGTCTACATCCTTATAACCTGGATGGCTTGCCTGAATCTGCTTAAGAAGAACAAGACCTTTAGGAATATTATTTGCAGCAATATACGCATTTGCACATCTGTATTTAATTTGAAGAGCAATCTGTTCAGGAACTTTTTCAAGCTTTCCTGCAATTTCGTAATCGGTAATTGCAGCCTGGAAATCCTTTGTGCGTTCATGCATTTTTCCAGCTTCAAGACAAGACTGAGCTCCAAAAACAGGATCAGGTCGTAAGTGAACAAAAATCTTAAGAGCCTTATCACCCATGCCTGCTTCTGTCATTGCAACAGCCATATCATACAAGAGCTCTTTATTTTCTGGTTCAACATCAAGCGCCTTTTTCAAATATGCAAGACTGTCGCGATATTTCTGACTCTTAAAAAGACAAAGACCAAGCTGTTTATTTACATCGTTATTTTCGGGAGCAATGAGTTTACACTTTTTAAAACAATATGCAGCCTTGTCGTATACCTGCTTTTGCATAAGGGCAGCACCAAGGAAGAAATTTGTTTCATAAGCATTAGGCTCTTTTTTTATAGAAAACATCAGGGCATTAATTGCTTCATCATATTTTTGAAGATTGTAGCCGGCAACACCCCATTTGCGTGTAACCTCGGCAACATCAATTTCGGTATGAGCAGAAGAAAGATCAAAGAGAGTTTTGTAAATCCCCCAGACCTTTTCCCAGTTACCATCGTCATAATAAACTGTACCTAAACCACTTAAGGCTTCAACATTATGAGGATCATGGGCAAGCTTCTTTTCGTACTCCTTTACAACAGCACTAACGCCCCTCTTCTGAACAGAATTTACAACCTTTTCGGCACGGGAACCTTTAGCATTACGTTTAGCACTGCTAACAACAAGAATAATTGTTACGAGAATTACTGCAACTGTTACTGCAATTAAAACCGGAATTAACATTATACCTGCTCTCCTCTCCTTATTTTCCTGTTTTATCCTTTACAAGCTGGCCAATTCTTTCCATGGCAATTTTAATTTTATTTATATCTGTAGCATAACAGCAGCGGACAAAGCCTTCTCCCGCAGCACCAAAGCATGAACCCGGTACTACAGCTACATTATACTTTTGAATAAGCTCTGTGGCAAATTCTTCTGAAGTCATACCTGTCGGGCGGATATCAGGGAACATATAGAATGCTCCTTCAGGTTCAAAACAAGGCAACCCCATGTCGGTAAAAGCCTTGTGCATTAAGTTACGTCTCTGCTGGTAGCTTACGCGCATTTTTTCTACTTCGCTCCAGGCATTACGCAAACCTTC
Source organism: Treponema sp. (assembly GCA_045224915.1). Classification (GTDB taxonomy): domain Bacteria; phylum Spirochaetota; class Spirochaetia; order Treponematales; family Treponemataceae; genus Treponema_D. Next base: position 25,372 of record JBGVAV010000004.1, on the reverse strand, counting down.
TGCAGCAGCATACTGACTAAAGATTGGTGGACAGATTGTATTGTAACCGTGAAGCTTACAGCACTGAACAAGTAAGTCGTGAGGAGCAGCAATATAACCAATACGCCAGCCAGTCATAGCAAACGATTTTGAAAAACCATTGAAGATAATTGCATAATCCTTCATACCAGGGAAAGAGCCGATTGAAACATGCTTGCGGTTATCGTACAAAAGCTCGCAGTAGATTTCATCGCTCAAACACCAAATCTGATGCTTCTTTACAACCTCAGCAATTTTCTCAAGCTCACTAGCCGGAATAACGCGACCTGTAGGATTGCTTGGAGAACAGAACATAACTGCTTTTGTTTTTGGAGTACATGCTGCTTCAATTGCGGCTGCTGTTGGATAAAGGTCTGTCTTACTTGTATCAAGGTGAATTACAGTTGCACCGCACAAAGTAGAAAGCGGCTGATAGTTTACATAGCAAGGCTCGCATACAATAATTTCATCACCCGGATTTAAGATGGCTCGGAGCACAAGGTCAAGACCTTCGCTGGCACCTACAGTTGGCAGCACTTCTGTTTTTGGATCATAGTACAAGTTGAAGCGTTCAAGATATTTACAAACCTCTTCGCGCAGTTCAATAAGACCCCAGTTTGAAGTATAAGAAGTGTGTCCTTTTTCAAGATGATAAAATGCTTCTTCGCGGATTACCCACGGAGTTGGAAAATCAGGCTCGCCAACACCAAGAGAAATAATGTCGTCGTGCCCGATACAGAGTTCAAAAAATTTTCTGATTCCAGACGGAGGAATAGATTCCATTGCGCTGGAAAATTTATCTGTTCTTGTATTCATTGTTTATGCCTGCACTCCTTCTCGTCTGTCTCTTTCATCTGCTACATAAACAATGTCATTTTCTTTATATGTTTTGAGAACAAAGTTTGTTTTAGTAGAGCGTACGCCTTCTAGTGTAGAAAGCTTTTCACTAACAAAAAGTGCAACATCTTTAAGATTGTCGCCTTCGATAATTACTTTAAGGTCATAACCGCCGCTCATAAGATAAAGCGATTTTACCTGTGGAAAGCGATAGATGCGGTCTGCAATAGCATCAAAACCATGTTCGCGTTGTGGCTGAACCTGAATCTGAATTTCGGCAACAACCTTATCTTTGGCGCCGCGATCTTTTTCGGGATTAACAATGGCCGCGTACTTGAGAATTACACCATCATCTTCCAATTTTTTGATGGCCGCCTTTACCTCGTCTACAGATTTTTTTGTCATAGCAGAAATATCTTCTGCCGAAAGTCTGGCATTTTGACGCAAAAGTTCAAGTATTTCGTCCATAATTTTTCCCCTAAACTAAATTTTTCTTTTGAAATTTGATAGATATTATACTATAAAAAGGCGTTGTTTACAATGGAATAAAAAAAGGCGGCCATAGATTTTCTATGACCGCCAGGGCTTGGTTTATGCAAAATAAGCTTTAATCTTCTGATTCATACTCTACAACAGTAATAGAGTCTCCCTCTTTTATTCCGGCGTCTTCCAGAGTTTCTGTTTCTCCAATTGTTTTTGAACCGTCTCCGTATGTGAATTTCAGTTTAATCGCATTATTATAACCATTATGATAATACAATTTTGTCAAATCATCAGGTGTATACGACTTTAATACAGTTATTACAACTTTGCCTTCAAGTAATTCATAATTATATGAGTTTGTGTTCATAAAAAGATATTCATCTTCTGCATGCACAAGAGTGATGGTAATTGCAGAATCAAGCTTTTCATGGATAAGATAAAGAGATCTTGGTTCTTCAAGTTCTCCAAGAGTTTTATCCTGATCTACAAGTGTGCCACCTTTTTTTGTATATACATTGTTTTCGAATCCAACTTCTGTATAATACATATTAATCTTTGACAAATAAGCATTAAGCATTTCGGAAACTTTCATATCTTTAAGGAGCATATACTTTGATTCTGTATGTTCATATTCATCAAAGACAACATCTTTATTACCAAATGATAAATCAACCTCTACAAAATCTTCGGCCTTACAACCATATCTTGAATCATAAGTAAGAGTGTAAGATTTGTTATCGTCCTCAATAATGATAGTTCCATCTTTTTTATCTGTTAATTTTACTGCAGTATCTTCTAGACGAAGTACATAAATCTCTTTTGAATCTTTTAAATAATCAGAAATGTTTGCAACATCTTTTACTTCTGATTCTTTTGTATTAAGAGTCATCTTATATGTCTGGTAATCATTATTAGATCCAGAGAAACTATCTTTAGATTTTCTTTCATCAGAATAGCCTGTACATTCCAGAGAGTTTCCATCCTTATCTTTCCAGATTGCTGCCTGAGAATACCAAGAACTATTCGCAATAAAGTCTTTCTTATATTTATAGGCAGAACCTCTGAAAACATTTGAAGTAAAAATACTCTTATCATTAGGAATTACAGTTTTAATAGGTGTATATGAAACCTTATCACCTGCGTAATTGCTGCAATAGAAATCAGAGAAATCCTGTTCAGAACCTTCAGCAGCTTCTTCAAAATAATAAAGACTTTGATCACCTTTAATTCTAAGATAATATTTCTTATTCTTTTCAGAAACTATCCAAGGATTACCTGTGATAACATCCCAACTATTTCCACTAAGCCCAGTAATTGTTTTTGTTGCAAAGAATATATTATTTCCCCAGTATTCAAGAACATTTGCATCATAGACAGAACCATCTTCAGAGAACGCAAAGTAATCATAAGTGTCGCCGGCAACATATTCTTTTTTGTTAGAGAAAATCTTTCCCTTTAATGTATCTTCAGCAGAAATTGGATTTGCTGTAAGCATTGCTTCACTAAATGTTGCAGGCTCCCAGAGTGTATAATACTTATCTGTAAGACGTGTAGGACAAGGAGATCCATCTGGTGCCTTATCTCCACAGCTATGCTCATCAACCAAATATTCAAGACGAAGATTATTTCCTTTTTTTGAAGTTGTTTGTCCTTTGTTTACATAATTGTCATTAAGAAGATGAGTTACATGAAGTCCATCGTTTTTATTGTTTACGTAGATAGAAAGGAACATATCAGCAATAACATCTGGTTCTGTAGTATCTGTCTGATTTGATGTACCGCTTCCTGAAGGATTTGTCGGATAGTCATCATAGTAATCATCGTAATAATCATTATCGTAGTCGTCATAATAATCATCATAAGAACTGCTGCTGCTTGAAGTATCTTTCTTTTCTTCTATAACAGTATTCAAATATGGGAAGTCAAATTCAATTTTTCCACCACTTTCTTTAGCAGTACCTGTTGCATATGGTGTATATGATTTTTTACTACTTGATTGAACTTCTCTCTTACGTGAACCATCAACTTCTTCTCTTGTTTGAGTACCATTACTCCAGGTTGTAATTTTTTCTTTCCATGTTTCTGTATAAGTTTCTGTCCATTCTGCTACACCAAAGAAAGCATTGTTATTCTTATCGACATGAAGATAATATGCTGATGTTTTTTCGTTGTTTTTATTTTTGTATTGATCGACAGTTGTCTCATTAGTAATAGTTGGTGATGTACTGCCAGAACCACTACCTGAACCACTACCTGAGCCACTACCTGAGCCACTGCCGGAACCACTATAAGGATCATCAATTCCTGTACCACCGGAAGATGGAGCAACATAATGTGATCTTGTGCAAGATGCCTTATCTGATCCTGCTTTTAAATAAAACCAGGTTGTATTTGTTAATGCTGTTGTAGATACTGAACTTGAACTTCCACCAGATCCAGAGCCACCTCCAGAATCAGAACCGCCACCCAAATCTCCACCTTCATATCCAGATGGGATTTTTTTATGACTGTCATCAGAATTCTGAGTACAGCCAATTAACGCCAATGCCATAAGACCTGTAAGACATAAGGCAAAAATGTTTGAAAGCTTTTTTAGTTTCATATTTCCTCCAAAATTTTATTTTTATTGTCTTAATCTTAATTCACAAAAATCCATATTGGAAGTTTGCCTCCTTTGCGAAAAAACGTGAGTTAACTCATTAAAATTTTGTGAGTTTTATCTAGCCACAAACAGTGTGGTTCATGTTATAATTACAGCAATGAAAAAACTGATTTTGATTGATGATCACAAAATGCTGCGCAAAGGCATTTCTTTCTATATTACTGAAAACTCAGACTGGACTATCCTGGCAGAGGCTGAAGGTCTTGATGAAATTCCTGCTATTATAAAAAAGATTGGCAGCGCCGAAGAAGACAAAATTGTTGCAGTAGTAGACATCCAGATAAAAGGAAATCCTAATTATTCTTATAACGGCTTTGAAGCAGTAAAAATGCTTGCCGCTGCCGGTGTTCCAAGTGTGATTTTTTCAAGTCATGATTCGGGCGGATTTATTGAGCGCGCAATGAGTGCTGATGTTGGAGCAAAGGGATTTGTTTCAAAGCTCAGCGATGAAAAGATGCTGCTTGATGCAATAAATGCTGTTGCCGCCGGCAAGACTTTTGTTCAACCAGATTTAGTAAGTTCTTTAATGGAAATGAATTCGCTTTTTTCTATTCTCACAAAGCGGGAAGTTCAGGTTGTTAAGCTTATTCAGAATGGACTTACAAACGAAGAGATTGCAGAAAAACTTGAAATCAAACTTACAACTCTTGAAAATTATATCAGTGTAATTTATGACAAAATCGGTTGCCGGGATCGTAACAGCTTGCTTGAAAAACTAAGGTGATACTGTCACAATATAAATATGAATCCAGCAGAAACAAACATTGCGGTTTTTCAGTTTGTAGAACTTCTCTCAATTATTTCATTTTTGGGTATTGCGTTTGTTCTTTTTCTTCTATCATACATCAGGGGCCGTGAAAAAAACAGAACCCTCGAAGAGCAGAATAAAAAGGAACGTCTTGTTACCGAGACAATCACACAGGTTCAGGAAAATGAACGAAGCCGCATAAGTCGCGACCTTCACGATACAGTTACACAGGATATCAGGACTGCACTTATTTACATGCACCAGCTTATGGATTCAAGCGAGCTTTCAGTCGAACAAAAAGCGCTTTTAGATAAAATACAAAACATAGAAGAACAGAATCTTAAAAATATCAGAAACATAATTCGAAACCTTACACCAAGTCAGATTGAAAGTGCATCAATAACTCAGCTGCTTACGGAATTGTGTGAAAACATAAATCAGGCTGATGGTCTTGAATGCAAGCTTTATGCACAGGACACTCCGCTGTTTAATAAAATCACGACGGAACAAAAGCTTCATATTTTCAGAATTATCCAAGAAAGTATTACTAATGCAGTAAAACATTCTGGTGCAAGTGAAATAAGTGTGATTGCCCGCGAAGAAAAAGATATAAAAGAAAATACGGCCGGCCTTTTATTTATGATTAGTGACGATGGAGTTGGGATTTCTGAAACGAAAACAGCTCCTGCCGAAGATGTAATTTCGCAAAGCACTCATTTAGGAATAAAAGGAATGAAAAGCCGCGCTACCCTTTTGGGCGCACGACTTGATATTAAGAGCGACAAAGAAACCGGAACTCAGGTTAAGCTTTTTTTGAAAGTTTAAAAAGTTTTTGAATGCCTTTATAACTGAACCAGCCTAAGAAAACGCAGATTGCCTTATCTAAAATATTTACAGGAACACGCGGGAGTAAAGCCGAAACAAAAACAGAAAAACTGTTGCTGTTCAAAAGCGCGTACATAAATTTAATTTGAGAATCTTCTACAAAATCAGCCATAGTATTAAGAATTGTAAAAATGATTGCACCTTCGAGGCTGATTATCAAAGCAATCAGGAAAATTAAAAGAATGATGTCCGGGAACTCAACCTTTTTACGAATCTTTATATAAAGGCGTATTATAAGAACAATCGAAAGGCTGCAGATCATCCAGACAAGAGACGAAACTGCAACATTAGGATAAATAAACAAATACAAAACATGATAAAGCGCTGCCGCAATAACTCCGCTAACTGGCCCGAAAAATGAGGCAGTTACAGTAAAAAGAGTATCCATATAAAGTGGCACCGGATTAAAGCTTTGTAGAAAATATACTCCGTGATTTAAAAGTCCAAATGCAATTCCCAAAAGGATTTGAATTAAAAGAGGCTTTTTGAACAGAGATTCTGGAGACGCAGTTTGATTTTCTAGAGTTTCATTTTCCATAGGTTTATTATATCATAAAATACACGTCATTGCGAGCGAAGCGCGGCAATCCACATAATAACAGACCTTGTCATTCGTGGATTGCCACGTCGCTGCGCTCCTCGCAATGACGGGACTGTGGAAGTCCTAAAATCACAACCGCCACCAAAATGAGGATAATTCCTCCGATTTTAGTAACCGACACATCTTCTTTCCAAAGTAAAAATCCTACGAGCGTACCAACAAGAGGTTCCACGGTAACAAGAATTGCAGCTTTGCCTGTTTCAAGACCGCTCAAACCGTATGTATAAAAAAAGTATGGAAGCACAGTACACAAAATTGCAATTCCAAAAATGAGAAGGCCACCCCGCAAAGTAAAGGCTTCCTCCGCCCCACCAATATTACAGAACGGCAGAATGCTTATTGCAGAAAATACGAAGGTATAAAAAATCACTGTGAAAAAATTATATTTGGCAAGTGCGTAGCGTGAGAAAATTGAATAAAGTGCGTAACCAAAGCCTGCTCCAAGGCCTATTATAAAACCACGAGCTGTCATGCTGCTGCCACCGCCAATTCCGCTTACAAGTACACAACCTGCAAAAGTCATCACAAGTGCAATAACCTTAAGTACAGTAATTTTTTCCTTAAACAAAAATCGTGAAAAAATCAAAATGAAAATTGGTGAGGTATATAAAAGAATTACGGCAACTGAAGTTCCAACTTCAATAATTGTTGTAAAATAACAAAGCGAGAAAAACGTAAGGCTTAAGACGCCTGTTCCCAAAAACATCCACAAGTCGCGAGGTGCCACCTTAAGAAGTGAGCGGTCTTTTATTAAAAGAACAACAAACAGCACCAGTGCAGACACCGCACCACGGAAGAACATTACCTGCACAGAGGTAAGTCCCAGCGCAACCAATGGCTTGAGAAAAATAGAAATCATTCCCCAGAGAATGCCGGAGAGGATTGTAGAAAAGGTAAACTTATTCATATACGTGGATTGCCACGTCGCTGCGCTCCTCGCAATGACGTGGTATTATCGCATTACTTCTTCTTCTGCTCGCTAGGCTTAGACTTTGCACCAGCAACAGCAGCGGCCATCTTTGCATGAGCTTTTTCAAGATCATTAACCATAAGAATTGGCTGACCAGTTGCATCCAAAGTATCGCGCCAGAGTGAACCTTCAGGATCAACGGCATTGCGGTGAGCAGTTACAGCACTGATTGGCAAGTGTACAAACTTGTCGTGAACAAGACCAATTACGCACTTTGTCTTACCAGCCATTGCAGCGTGAACAGCATTGTTACCAAGACGTTCACAGTAGATAGAATCGCTGGCAGTTGTAACCGATGCACGAACCTGATAAGAAGGATCAATATATTTAAGATTGATTTCGATTTTCTTTGCCTTAAAGTATTTTTCAATTTCGCTCTTCAAGAATACGCCGATGTCTGAAAGCTTTTTGTTTCCAGAAGCATCTGTTGCACCTGTAGACTGAAGAAGATCCTGACCTGCACCTTCTGAAACAACAATTACAGCATGACCACGTTTTGCAAGACGGCGTTCAAGACAAGCAAGGAATCCGTTCTCACCTTCCATTTCAAAAGGAACTTCAGGAATAAGACAGAAGTTTGTTTCGTGGCTTGAGAGGGCTGCAGCGGCTGCAATAAATCCAGCTTCACGTCCCATGAGCTTTACAAGACCAATACCGTTGATCTGGCTTGCTGCTTCCATGTGAACTGCGGCAACAGTTTCTTTAGCACGCTGAACAGCAGTTTCAAATCCGAAAGAGCGGTCCATAAACATAAGGTCGTTATCTACAGTTTTTGGAACACCAACTACTGCACATTTAAGTCCGCGCTTTTCTACTTCGCAGGCAATATCATAAGCACCGCGCTGAGTTCCGTCACCACCAAGGATGAAAAGCATATTGATTCCGTCGCGTTCAATGCAGTCAACAATTTCACCAACACGCTGACCACCACCACGGCTTGTCCCAAGATAAGTTCCACCAATTTTGTGGATTTCATCAATAAGATAGCGGTCAAGTTCAAGAGGCTCGTATCCGCTTTCTGCAAAAAATCCGCGGAAACCGTACTGATATCCTTTAATAGTCTTTACGCCGTAACGTGTATTCAAACAGCGAACAATAGCACGAATAACATCATTCAGACCAGGACACAAACCACCGCAGGTACAGATTCCGGCCTTTGCATGTGTAGGGTCAAAATAAATCTTTTCGCGAGGTCCAGCCTTTTCCATTAAGTTAGAAGAATCCATTACAATAGGCTTACTTGCATCATATACATTAACATTTGCAATTACATAAGAATCGTCGCGAACATAGTTAGCAGTATAATCACCCTGAACAGTCGAAAGTTTAATTGGCGACTGAATTGTACAAGGTCCAAGATTTTCAATACTGAAATCAAATTTTTCATCAGTTTTCATAAAAATATACTCCTGCGGATTTTAGTACATGTATTATATCGAATATGAAGGTTTGACGCTAGATGTTATCTCTTCTTTCCGAACAGATTTAACAGCGACAGAAATATATTCAGGAAGTCAAGATAAAGCTCGAGCGCTCCATAAATGGCGGCTTTTTTGAAAGTGTCAGAACCGTCAGCCAAATGAGAAGCCTGAACTATCTTGTTTGTATCGTAAGCAGTAAGTCCAATGAATACTACAAGAGTAACCATAGAAATAATCCACTGCAAAATATCAGATTTTAAAAGAAGATTTACAACAGATGCAATTACAAGTCCGAATATTGCCATCATAAGATAACGGCCGGCAGAATTAAGATCCTGTTTTGTAAAACGTCCGTAAAGAGACATTGCAAAGAACATTCCGGCAGAAATAAGGAATACTGTTCCAATAGATTTAATTGTAAAAACAAGGAAAATTGCAGAAAGTGTAAGTCCGTTTATAACTGAATAAAGAACAAAAAGGAAGCCCGCAAATCCAACCGGGATTTTTGGGAGTGTAGCACTGATTATTACAACAAGAAGAATCTCTAATGCAACAAGGACATAAAATCCAATATGGCGTCCGCCCCAGATAAGATTAAAAGCTAAATCACTATGAGCAGCAAAAAAGGCACTTGCAGCACTCAAAACAAGGGCGACAGCCATCCATCCATAAACACGTGCAATAAAACGTCTTGCTTCTAAGGCAAGCTGTTCTTTCTTTGATAAAGCGGTTGTTGAAACAGGCATATAAATACTCCTTTTTTATATAATAAGTTCAAAACCGAGCCCTCGTCAACAAAAATAATAACATTTTTTTTACTTTTCTTTTTTTGTGATTTGTATTATTTTTAAAGTATGACTGATTATTATGCAGACCTTGGTGTTTCAAAAAATGCTTCGGCAGACGAAATAAAAAAGGCATATCGCAAGCTTGCTTTTAAATATCATCCGGATCAGAATCCTGGAGATAAAGCTGCAGAAGAAAAATTCAAAAAGATAACTGCCGCATACGATGTTCTTGGAGATGAAGAAAAGAGACGTCAATATGATAATGGTGGCTTTAATCCTTTTGAGCAGGCCTACAGCTCAAATCAGACAAATCAGTCATATCAAAACACTTACGCCGAAGGTCAGGATTTCTGGAGCTGGTTTACAAATGCTTACAACGCCGGCAACCAGCGCCAGCAGCAACAGGCCGAAAACTGGCAGGAACAGTACACCCAATATTCAGATAATTCTGAATACGATCAGGAGCATTCTCACCCCTATACATATCGCTACAGCAAGAGTACGCTCTTTTCAAAGTTGATGATTGGTATTTTGAAATTACTGGGCGGACTTTATTTATTCCGTTTCTCTTTCATTCTTATTCCTTTTGGTCCAATCTTATGCATAATGCTCATTGCAGGTGGCGTAAAAGGAATAATTCGTTCTATCCGATTGTTGTTTAGTCGAAATTAAAAAATAAGAAGAATTATTCAGGTAATTTATACCAATTAAAAAATCTTTGACTGTGGGACGCAGGAAAAAGAAAGTAAGGGGGAACCGGCAGTGGGACGGCCGCGTTTACGCCGGACGCCGCACGGCTGCCGGGGGATACCTTGCTTTTTTTTCCGTCGCTGGGGCCCGCAGGCAAAGATTTTTCTATAGGATTATATTTCCCCTAAATAATACTTCTTCTTTCCGCGGCGGAAGATGATTACCTTTCCTTCCAGCGCAATATCCTTTTTGATAATTGCTGTTTCGTCATTAATAACTTCGCCGTTTACGCTGATTGCATTATTCTTTATGAACTCACGTGCTTCGCGCTTAGAACTTGCCATTCCGTTATTTACAAGAACATCAACAAGAGGTGCATCCTCTGTAAACTTAAAGGTTGGAACACCCTTCATTCCAGTGAGGATATCTTTTACTGCAAGACCTTTGAAGTCGCCTGCAAAAAGCTTTTCACTAACCTGAACAGCATTGTCTGCTTCTTCCTTGCCGTGAAGATCTTTTACAATTTCCCATGCAAGTGTTTTCTGAGCAATGCGTTTTTCTGGTGCAGCCATATGCTGAGCATATACATCTTCAATCTGTTCTTTAGAAAGGAATGTGAATACTTTAAGGTATTCCAGAACCTTAGAGTCGTCTGAGTTGATGAGGTACTGGTAAATTGCGTAAGGAGCAGTCTTTTCTTTGTCGAGCCAGAGGGCGTTTCCTTCTGACTTACCAAACTTCTTTCCTGTTGCATCAAGAATCAAAGGCATTGTGAATGCGTATGCCTGACCGTCGAGCATTTTCTTAATGAGGTCTACACCAGTTGTGATGTTACCCCACTGATCGCTTCCTGCAACCTGCATAAGACATTTCTTTTCCTGGAAAAGGTGAACAAAGTCATAGCCCTGCAAAAGCATGTATGAAAATTCTGCGTATGTAATTCCAGTTTCAAGACGGCGGCGGATAATATCCTTGTCGAGCATGTAATTCAAGCTTACGTATTTACCAATGTCGCGAAGTGTATCAAGGAAGCTCTTACCCTTCCACCAGTCGTAGTTGTCTACAAGTTCTGCTGTTGGAACAAGGCGCTGAACCTGAGCGCGGATTCCTTTGATGTTATTGTTTACGGCTTCTTCAGAAATAATTTCGCGTTCTGCTGTTGGACGTGGGTCTCCAATACGGCCTGTTGCACCACCGCAAAGAAGAATAGGATGATGGCCTGCATTTGCAAGGCGCTTTGCCATACACAAAGAAGAATAATGTCCAATATGAAGTGAGTCTGCTGTAGGGTCTGTTCCCCAATAAAAAGCAAAAGGAGTTCCGTCCAATACCTTCTGCAAATCGCTTTCTTCACCAGCGATATCCTTAATGAGTCCACGCCATTTTAGGTCTTCAAATAAAGTCATATTTTTACATCTCCCTTGAGTATGTGATAAATTATTAAAATGATTGATTTATGATAAGATTTATTTCTGACGGAAGATGATTCTTCCCTTGTTCAAATCATAAGGAGAAAGGGCAACTTTTACACTGTCGCCTGGAACGATTCTGATATAGTGCTTGCGCATTTTGCCCGAAAGATGAGCTAAAATCATGTGTCCGTTCTGTAATTCTACACGGAAAGTTGTGTTTGGAAGTGCTTCTTTTACTACACCTTCTACTTCAATTGCTTCTTCTTTTGCCATAAGGTTCTATTTACGTCCTTTAATAAAAAATTATTGAAAAATGCGAAAAAAGAATTTGTCTTTTTGCACATTTGCATTTATATTAGTATATACAAAATAAAAAAAATTGACAACACAGGGCATTTTTGAAATGTGTTGCAGATTGGGAGAAATTAAAAATGGATCAAGCTTTTATCGAAAAAATGAAGAAAGAGCTTCTTAAACAACGAAAAACTATTCTTGAGTCTCTTGCGGGACAAAGTGACGATATGAGGGAGTTAGTTAAAACAGTAGAATCTGGAGATGAAGCAGACGTAGCAGCAGATGCAATCGATAGAACATTGCTTACTGCACTTGGTTCTCAGGATGCAAAGCGTCTTCAGCAGATTGACAATTGTTTAGACAGAATCTATCAGAACAAATATGGACGTTGTATTAAATGTGGAAAAGATATTCCTAAGGGAAGACTCGAAGCTGTACCTTGGGCATTGATGTGCGTAAACTGCGCAAGTGCCGAAGAACGCAAAAATAGATAATCTACAACTTAATATGAACTATTTTTCCTTCAACAGGGTATGACAATTCATCATACCCTGCTTTTTTTGCACATTCAGCGGCATGATCAAAGCTGGCATCAAGAAATTCACATTTATGGGCGTCGGCATTAATACAAACAGGAACTCCCTGCTCTTTTAAATATCCCAAAAACTGTTCACCAGGATAAACATCATTCATAAGACCACGTGCAATAGCACCCGTATTAATTTCTGCAATAACACCGGCTGCGGCAATTGCTTTTGCGGTAAGCTGTAACTGCTCTTTATACCAGCTTTCATTTTCATCAAAAAAGTTCAGGGCACCGTTTCTTAGCTTTATTAAGTCCGGATGCCCAATAATTTCAAACTTTCCCTTCTTAAGCATCTGGCGTTCAGCTTCAAAATAATCACAAACTGCTGCTTTTCCGTTGATATTGCCGTTTGAGTCAGAATAAAAACTCTTGAGTCCCTTTTCTACTTCTTCTGCTTTATTGTCCACAGAAAAAAATCCGCCGGCAGTATTTATAAAATGAACTGAGCCTATTATAAAATCGGGCTTGAACTTTGAATAAGAAGCTTTATCGGGAAAGGCAAGACCAATTTTTGGAGACAAAAAATAATCAGCCTCAAAACCAAGCTGGATTATTATACGGTCGGCAAACTCCTCTTTAAGGGCATGTATTTCTTTCACATAGGCTTGGAAAACCTCCGGAACCATATGCCAGTTTGAATCAACATCATAATAAAAGGCCGGATCAAGCGGATGCAGGCTGTGTTCAGAAAAGCCCAGGACAGAAAAGCCTTTTTCAATAGCAGCAATTACATATTCGCGGGCAGTATTTTTTCCATCGCTGAACTTTGAATGAGTATGAAGATTAATTTTTTGTTTTTCCATAATTAGAATTCGCCTTTAAGTACGCTCAGCGATTTTTGAACGAGTACATTTGGTTTTTGAGGTTTAACAATGTATGTCTTAGCACCCGCTTTAAGGATATTTACTACCCATTCACGCTGAAGAGGTGGAGAATAAACGATTATTGGAGGTGAATCATATCTTGTTTTAAGATTATTAAGAACCGCAAGACCAGAATTATCAGGCATAACTACATCAAGAACAATAAGGTTGAACTTTTCCGGGGTATAATCCTGCAGGAAGGAATTTCCCGAATTATATGCAGAAACTGTTGCTCCATAACCCTCAAAGGCAGTTTTACTCATTGCAAGAGACTTTAAGTCGGCATCAATAATTGCAATTTTAAGAACTGTACCGTCTGCGGCTTCTTTAAGAGCATCTGGATCTGAGTTTGTATCAGAGAAGAAGCGTGTTTCTACAGAGCTTGAATCTTCATCAAGATATGAAGAAGTAAGGATGCGGTCTGTAATAAGGTCAGAAACGCTTGAAGTAATTGTTGTATCAATAAGAGAGTTCAAAACCTTTGGAAGGTTATTTGACATTTCAATTCCGTTGTAGGCCTCGTGACCTTCGAGGAAGTCTTTGAGGAAGGGACTAAGCGAAAGAATCTTTACATGCTTTGTATGAACCTTAGGACACGCTAAGATATTATCAAGCAAGAATTCCAGATTGTAGCCATCAACAAAGGTAAGCTCAAGGTTTGTAAGCATGATTAAAATCTTTGGAGATTCAAGCTCTTCGGTTTCAATCATTTCGGTGAGCTTATATTGTAAAAGGGCAATTTTTTCACGGTTTAAACCAACAGCAAGTTCAATAAAAATAATGCTGTTGTTACGATGAAGGTCAAGAACACTTGGTGTAGTATCCATTGAAAGAGGAATATGCAAAACCTTTCCGATTGCTTCAAAGAAAACATCAAACTGAATTGGCTTTGCAAAGTATTTAATTACACCATATTTTGCAAGGGCTGCAATGCTTGATTTTTCTGCTGAAGGACCTGTGATAATTGTAGGAATAGATGCAGTATTCGGGTCACCAAGCTTTTTTTCAAGAAAAGCCATTTCTTCTACTCTGTCTTCACTCATATCAAGAATTACAAGATTAGGAAGAAGAGTAAGCATTTTTGGATAAGAGTCTCTGTTTTCCTGTGTGAGAGTTACTTCAATCTGGTCAACAGAAAGCTTTTGCTTTAAAAAGTCTCTGAAAAGCTGATGACTATCAATTATTAATACCTTTTTCATCGTATTTATATTATAATATAGTTTATTAAAAATATCTACTTTTTTATAATATTCAAAAAACGGGAGTTCATATATGGATATGGGTGATATTCTGGCGCAGTGGGATGATATGAAGCGTCAGGAAAAGAAAAATGCTAAGGAAAATCAAAAGGCACAGCAGGTTTCGCATAAAAAAGCAAATGCTCCTACCGCACAGGAAAAAGAACTTGCAAAAGCCAAAAAGCAGGTGGGCAATACCGCTCCAAAACAATCACAGATTAACCCTATGGAATATTGGCTCAACCGCTATGGAACTGTAGATAAAGATAAAATTGCAGAGCAGACTGTTGAACGCACAAAGCAGCAGGACAGAGAATATGTTTTGAATATGAGGCCTGAGGCATATCTTGATTTGCACGGGCTGCACCAGGATGAAGCGCGCATAAGACTTGATTCCTTTATTTCTGACTGTAAGCGGCGCGGTTTTAGAAAAGTTATGATTATTCATGGAAAAGGCATTCATACTCACGGAACAGATCCTGTGCTTGGAGAAGTTGTAAGACGATTTATAGAATCAGATCCACGCTGCGGTACTTCTGGCCATCCAAAAAACAAAGCAGAAGGTGGAAGTGGAGCAACGTGGATTATTTTGAAGTAATTATTTTATAATAATTATACTTTCTTTGGTGCACCAGCCTTCTGTTTCGCCAAAGCGCAAAAGGTACCAGTCACCAGACTCATCAAGGACCTGAACGCGGTTACAAACAGGAAGCTCCGATTTTATTGAAGCAGAGGCTTCGGGTATAGAACAAAGCTGACCGCCTGTAGAAACTGCAAACTTTCTTTTGCCGCACACTGCACAATAAATAACAAGCACAATCATACAAACAAGCGCAATGCCAATTCCAATATTTATTATGCTTCGTTTTTTGCGTAAGAAAATCACAAGAAGAACAACAAGTGCAAGAGTAATTACCGCACAAATATAAATCCAGGCAATTTTAAATTCTTTCTGCGAATAAGGCATTCCTAACATTTTTTCGTATGCTATTCGTTCCTTGCGGGCCTTTCCAAATAAAGAATGACGCTCTTTACTTCTAAGCTCTGAAATATATTCTGCTTCCTGTGCAGTAAGAATTAACACCAGCTCCTCTCCCCCGTTTTCAAAATCGGTTTCAAAGGCTTTAGAAAAATAAGAGCTTGAATTATCAGATTTTTTTGTGTGGGCTTTTACAACATTAACTTTTATAGCAGGAAGCTTTACTGTAACCTTATCTCCATTGTAAGCAATTGCCTGAATGTTGAACTTTGGAAAATCTATTGTACCTGTAACAAGCGGAGTCCATTCAAAATCGCTTACTGGAATAAGTTCATCAGACACAACTTTTTCGCGCTGTTTGATTTCTGTAAACTCGTAAGTTTTTCCCTGAACAAAAATAGAATCCTTTGGAAGCTCCCAGTTAAACTGAACTAACTGAACTGCATACTGAAGACAAACCCTGAACTTTACAGACTGACCTGCCGTAACAGTTATATTTTTATTTATACCCGAATCGGTAACAATTACGCAAACAGGATCCTGTTCCTTAGGATTTATTCCAATCTTTACAGGCATAAATGCAATCTGCTTTCGGCTGTTTTTAATTTTCATAGAAAGAGGCGGAATTATATATGTGCCTGTTTTTGAAAAAGAAAACCATATTTCAATTTTTGTACCGCCGCCGTTTCCACCCGCTTCTACTTTACGCAGAGTTTTAAACTGAACATTTTCAATTTCCTCTGGCATAGAAACATCAATCTGGCTTGGCAAAGTATATGGAATTACTACTTCAAATTTAATATCTGTATTTACTGCAAGCGGCTGATTTTGTACAGGAGAAATTCTTAAGTCTCTTATTAACGCGTTTGTAAGAGTCTGACTATAAACTGTTTGTGACCCTGCTGCAAACAACAAGGCTACCAAAAATCCCTTGAGAAATTGTTTTAATAATCTTCTGCAAGACTGTTGCTCTGGGTACTTTCGCTGTTTTTCCATTGCTTCTGGTCATTCTCCTTTATGCGTTCAAATACTGCTTTTTCCAGATCCTGATTATTCATATTGTGGTCTTCGGCAGAAGGAACTGCATTACTTTGATTGTGCTGAACATTTACCTGAACACTCTGAATAGAAAGTTCAAGATTTATTTTTGCATCAAGTCGTGTGCTGTCTACTTCAAGCGCCTTCTTAAAATATTCAACGGCTTTATCATAATCTTCGTTTTTGTGAGCAATAATTCCGGCATTATAATATGCACCGTAACGAATAGAAGCAGGCGCGTCCTGTGTAAGCTCGGCATATTTTTCCATAGCGGCATCATCTTCGCCGAGCAGGGAGTACGCTGTTCCCAAATCATACAAGGCATACTGAACTGCTTCTTCGTTTGCTTTTTGTTCGGCATTTTGTTTTGCAGAATTAAAATGTGCTACCGAGGCAGAATATTGTTTTTGTGCAAAAGCAAATGTTCCTTTGAGGATATCTGTTGTTGAATCGGAACAGCTTGTAAGCGTGAGCACCAGCAAAACACATGAAAGACCTGCTGTAAACTTTGCGGCCTGCTTAATTCTTGAAAAATCAAACTCTGTAAAAATGTAACTGAAGCTGTAGAACAAAACTGCGAGTAAAAGGAAAAGCTTGAATCTTGGAACAGGCTTTGCTTCATAAGAAACCGGCAGCATCTCACTTTCTTTTAACTGATTCAAAAGTCTTACGGCCGAGCCCTTCTCTGTAGAATTAATATATGTTACTTCTGTCTGATTTTTATAAAAGCCTAAGTTCTTTTTTGCATCTTCAATTGTGGCAATGATTTTTTGAGAACGGAGCGCAGAATTAATAAAGGTTTTTCCGTCACCTGCAAGAACTGGAGTTTCTGCTTCGTCTCCAAATCCAATTATTGTTACAGGAATGCCTGCTTTTATACATTCGCTTAAAGCTGGCTTTAGATGACTGTCTGTTTCTTCTCCATCTGTAAAAACCCAGATTCTTCCTGCATTTGAATAATTTGACGGGAAGGTTTCTTTTGCTTTTAAAATGCCTTTTCCAATGCTTGAACCAGGCACTGTCATAAGTCGAGGAGACATAACTTCAAGCAGAGACTCAATCATTACGTAATCATCTGTTAGTGGAATTGCAGCAACACCGTCACCTTTTGCCAAAACTACAGAAGCACTTACTCCCTTCATTTTATTAAGCAAGGCTTTTGTGTATTCTGCAGAAGCCTTTAAACGTGTTAGTCCGTCCTCACAATCTGGAGCAAGCATACTGTTAGAAATATCATATACAAAGCTTACTGCAGCCCCGCTCTTTTGAACAGGCACAAGATAAGTTCCCCAATGAATATCTGCATGAGCAAGAATAAGCATGACAAAGCTCAGGGCAATAAATGCAGAACGAACCATGAGGCTTTTTTTATAACGGAAGCTCAGCATTTCTTTAAGGACTATTCGTTTTAAGAACCAGCCTGCAACAAAAAGAATTATTGCATACATGAGGATTTTTTTATAAAGGCTTTGAGTTACGTTTCTATAAGTATAATTTTGCAGGACGCTTTGAGTTTTTGTAATTGCTTCAAAGGTTCTCATAAATTCTTCGATTGTTGCAACTTCAAAATAGCGGCCGTTTGCAAGAGAAGAAATGCGTTTTAATGAGGCTATATTAAAGTTTGAATCAAGATAACCGGAGTAAAGCTTTCCGGTAAGCGGGTCTGTATATTCAATTGGGACTGTACCTTTTGTTCCAATTCCAATTACATAAATTGAAATATCATTATCTGCGGCAAGAGTAGCGGCAGTTTCGGGATGGATTTGTCCCGCATTATTTTCACCGTCTGTAAGAAGAATTATAGAACGCTTTTGTGCAGCCGAAGAAACAAGATGACATACAGCTGTACTTAGACCGTCTCCAATTGCAGAGCCATTACCAAGCATACCTACTTTTATTTCATCTATACGGTTTGTGAAGAAATTTATATCGGCAGTTGGTGGAACAAAAACAGACGCTTCATTTCCAAAAGCAACAAGACCAAAACGGCAGCCGTCATGTTCAACTGCGACAGTTTTTATTGTATTTTTTGCGGCTTCAAGTCGTGAGATTCCTCCAATATCATTTGCGGCCATGGAAGGAGAAGTATCTACTGCAAAAACAATATCACTTCCAAGAGAGGTATAAACCTTTTCCTGCCTTGTAATAACAGGATCTGCAAAAGCAGTAATTGCTCCAAGAAAGCCTGTAAACATAATTACTTTCGCAAAAACCGAAAGAAGCTTTCTTATTCGTCCGTTCCAGGCAAAGGCTTTTCCGTTCCAGTCGGCAAGAACTGCATAAAAAGAAATCTGACGGAAAATCTTAAGCGCCCGCAAAAGATAAAGAAGAGGAATTAACAGCAAAAGGAAAAACGCAGCCGGATTTTGAAACTCAAGCATCTGGTCCTCCTTTTTCTTCACTTCTCTTTTCGTCTTCAATTACTTCAATGCCATCAATAAGATTATTTAATATTTGAGAAAGTTCGCCCTGTTCAAACTTTGCATCTGCAGAATCGGAAAAGCGGATGAAGTCTGTGCGAACAAAAATTGAAATTATATTTTCAAATACAGAATATCGGTTTTCATCTGCAAGTCCGCAGGTTGCTTCGTCAAAGGCCAGACTCATTTCGGAGGTGAGCTTTTTTGTAAATGGATAATTAAGACGAAGCTCAAGATATTCGCGCATGATTTTTTGAAGCTTCGTACTGATTTTGGAATCGGTATCGGCTGCCTTTGACTGAGTATATTCCTGCTCCAGTTTTTTAAGCGCTTTGATTGTGTTTTTTTTGCTGCGGGCATAACGTCTTTTTAGTTTTGTATTATTAACCCAGAAAACTACAGAACGCCATTTTACAATAAGACGGATAAAAAGAACAAAAAGCACTACAAAAATGGCAAGGCCTGCATATATTTTATATGTAGTTCCAGGAAGCAGCAGCGGAGAAGAATAATTTCTAAGCCCTGTAACATTCTGCTGTTCAACAAGCGAAAGAACTTCTACTGCTTCAAAATGAATTGTTCCAACCCCTTCAACTTCAAAATCGGGCAGCTGGATTTTTCCGGTTTGCCAGGGAACAAAGCTTATTACAAGATTATAACTTCCTTCTTCGTTCTGAGCCTGCTGACCTTTTTGAATAGAAATATCTTTTATATCGTAAACAGAATAATCAAGAGCTTGAGTAAAGGCTTGTACAGAAGCAGCACCTTCAGAAAGCTGAGCCTCGCTTTTGAACGAACAGCGGAGCTCTGCCCTATCACCTATATAAATTGCTTTTGGAAAGATCGACTGCTTAGTTTGAATATAAATCATTTTTTGGCCTCAAATACTTCACAAAGCAGCTGCAACGGATCGTCAGACACATTCATAAACACAGGCATTATTCCATGCTTTAAGCACGTTTCCTGCCATCTCCATTGCATGCTTTCGTTTCTATTTTTCCATTCTTCCTTAAGCTTTGATGATGAAGTTGGAAGAACCATTTTTATATCACTTTCGACATCTTTAAATGTTACAGAACCAATTGAAGGAAGTGCCCGGTCAAATTCATCTATGAGTCTGAATGCTACAACATCATTTTTCTGGGCAAGTTTTATAAGAGGAGTTTCCCATTCTGCACTACGAAAATCAGAAAGCACAAAAACGAGTGAACGTTTTCGTAAAATTTTATCTGCACCAATAAGGGCGTTTGCGAGTACAGAACCATTTGTCTGCTTTTGTGGAAGCTTATCAAGATGTGTAAGCAAAAGCATTGTACGTTCTTTTCCCGATTGAGGCTTGCATGAAAAATGGATTCGCCCGTCAAAAAAAACAGCACCAACAGGGCAGCCGTTCATTTCTGCAGCAAGAGTTATAAGTGCCGCTGTATTTGCACCGGCAGCATATTTTGTAGGGAGAGTTGAACCACAATCTAAAAGCATGGAGGCAGATGTGTCCATTACAATAAAAATCTGGAGCTCACGTTCTTCTTCAAAAAGCTTTACATAGGGGCGTCCCATTCTGGCAGTTACATTCCAGTCTATTGAACGGATATCGTCTCCGCGAATGTAATCACGAACACCGGAAAATTCAATTCCCTGTCCTCTATAAAGCGAACGGAAATTTCCGCTCTTCATGTTTTCTGCAAGAGAACGCGCCTGAATGCGTAAGAAAGAAGCTTTTTTAACTAGTGATTCGCTGTCAATATATCCCATTTACGGAACCGGAATAAAATCAAGAATACGACTGATAATTTCGTCAGCACTTACATTATCTGCAGCGGCTTCGTACGAAAGAACAAGTCTATGTCTAAGCACATTAAGTGCAACAGCCTTTACATCTTCTGGAAGAACAAAATCGCGGCCTGCAAAAAGTGCATGAACCTTTGCACACTGAATCATTGCAATTCCCGCACGAGGAGAAGCACCAAAATGAATATAACGGGTTATATCGTGAGAAGATTTTTCTTTTGCAGCAGCTGGTCGTGTTACAGAAAGAATATTTACAATGTAGTCAACAATTTTATCATCGCAGGTAACCTTGTCGGCTGCGTCACGCATTTCCTTAATAACAGAATCTGTAACGATTGTTGTTACTGGAACAGTTGGAGCCTTTCCGCAAGTTTTTACAATAAGCTTTTCGTTTTCTGCAGTTGGATAATTTACAACAAGCTTCATTATAAAACGGTCAAGCTCGGCTTCTGGTAAATTATATGTTCCTTCCTGTTCAACAGGGTTTTGAGTTGCAAGTACAAAAAATGGAGATGGAAGACTATATGTTTCTTCACCAATTGTAACCTGACGCTCTTCCATTGCTTCAAGCATTGCAGATTGAACCTTTGCAGGTGCACGGTTTATTTCATCTGCAAGAATGACGTTTGCAAAAACAGGACCTTTGCGAACACTGAAGGTTCCCTTGTTCTGTTCATAAATTAAAGTACCGGTAACATCAGCTGGAAGAAGATCCGGAGTAAACTGTATTCTCTTAAATTCAAGTCCAAGAATCTGAGCCACAGTTTTTATAGCAAGCGTCTTAGCAAGTCCAGGCACACCCTCAAGCAAAACATGCCCATCAGCCACAAACGCCGTAAGAATATCAGTAATGAGCGCATCCTGCCCCACCAGCCGCTTAGCGCATTCAGCCTTACAATTATTAATTATTTCTACATATTTATTTTCCATAATGCCTTCATTATAACAAGTTTTTACATATTATGGAAATCAATTTTTAATGCAATCAGATATAAAAAAATAGCTACCAGCGTCATTACAATAGTCGCATTATATATATAAATCCTATAAGCGGGTCCCAGCGACGGAAAAAAAAGCAAGGTATCCCCCGGCAGCCGTGCGACGTCCGGCGTAAACGCGGCCGTCCCACTGCCGGTCCCCCCTTACTTTCTTTTTCCTGCGTCCCGCGTATCTCTTTATTTATTATAATGCGTAATCCATACTAAAGTCTTCCCGCTATTTTTTTTGTATGCCTTTTTTAAAAATTGATTTCCATGGATAATAGATGTTATAATACCCTTAACAAATATAGATTATGAAAAAACGCGGAGCGGGATTTTGGGTTTTGCGGAACGTCCTCTTCTTTTAGTGGAGCAAAACCCAAAATCCTGCGGGAGCGTTTTTTCATCACCAATATAAACGTTAAGGAGATTATAACATGGCAGTGGCGGCAGTTTTTTTTGCGGATGGGTTTGAGGATATTGAGGCTTTGAGTCCGGTTGATTATATGAGACGGGCTGGAATTGAGGTTATTACAGTTGGTGTAAAGGGGACGCCTTTTAACAGAACAATGATTGTAACAAGCTCGCACAAGGTTCCAATGATTATGGATATGTCACTCAGCGATTTTATGACACAATACGGTGACAACTTTCCAGATTGCGTTGTTTGTCCTGGTGGTGGCAGAGGTGCAGAAAACCTTTCTGAATGTGATGAGTTACTTGCATATCTTGAAAAATGCTATGATGCAGGAAAACTTACTGCTGCAATTTGTGCATCGCCTGCTGTTGTATTTGGAAAAACAAAAATCCTTAGCGGTAAAAAATGGACATGCTATCCTGGTATGCAGGATTGTGCAAAACCAGAATATTTACCGGGTTATTCAAATGATGTTTTCATTACAGATGGAACTCTTGTAACTTCAAGAGGCCCTGGAGCAAGTGAGCAGTTTGCTATGGAGCTTGTAAAAATCCTTGCAGGACAGAAAGCTTACGATGACATTCATGCCGGCTCACAGCAGCGCTAACTAGAAAATTACAAGATTATCAATATTAAGGGTTGTAGATTCGATATCTTCCATTTGAACCTTGAAGGTACGTTCTGCAACCTGTGTTGTATATTCCTGCCTGTCAATATTTTGAATAGCAATTACAGACCAGGTGTATTCTCCATTTTCAGAAACAAGACTTAAGTTATTTCCAGACAAAGTAAACATATTATTAGTTATAGTCTTAGCAACAACAACCTTTCCTTTAGAATCCTTAATTGAGAAATTATAACTCTTTGCGCCTTTAACAGAATTCCATCTAAAGTCAATTTTTGGATTTGCAGAATCAAAGTCTGATTCTGTATAAACCTTGCCAGAAGCTGGAGAAGACAAAACTGGTGTTGTCTGTGTAAACTCGTTCTTAACCTGTTCTTTGGCTTTACGTGCAAGCTCTTCGGCCTTTTGTCTTTCCTGTTCTTCGGCTTCTGCCTGAGCTTTTCGTTCTTCCTCGGCTTTACGAGCAGCTTCCTCTTCCGCAATACGTGAATCAACTGCCTTACGAGCCTCTTCTTCTGCTTTACGTCTTTCTTCGGCATCACGTTTTTCTTGTGCAAGGCGAGCTTCTTCGGCTCTGCGTTTTTCGTCGGCTAATCGTGCTTCTTCCTCTGCTTTACGTCTTTCTTCTGCAAGACGAGCTTCTTCGGCTTTTCGTTTTTCCTCTGCAAGACGTGCTTCTTCAGCTTTGCGTGCCTCTTCTGCCTTTCGGGCTTCTTCTGCTTTTCGCTTTTCTTCTGCCTTGCGTGCTTCTTCAGCTTTTCGTCTTTCTTCGGCCTTACGTGCTTCCTCTGCCTTACGTCTTTCTTCGGCTTTGCGGGCTTCTTCTGCTTTGCGTGCAGCCTCAGCTTTTCTTCGTTCTTCTGCTTTACGAGCTTCCTCTGCCCTACGCTTTTCTTCGGCTTTTCGTCTTTCTTCTGCCTTGCGAGCCTCTTCTGCTTTTCTTGCTTCTTCAGCCTTACGAGCTTCTTCGGCTATGCGCTCTTCTTCTGCTTTACGGGCTTCTTCATCAGTTTTTCCGGAACGAAGATCACGGATTTCATTAATTTTTTCGAGCTTCTGCTCCTCTTCAATTTCTTCTTTAATTTCTTCAAGCTGCTCCTGCTCAAATTCCTCAGACAATTCCTGCTTTGCAGGTACAAGAGCTTCCTGAACTTTTTCTTCAACTTTAGTCTGCTGCTCCTGTGTTTCCTGAACAGCCTTTTCAATTTCATCAGCACGCTCTTTTCCATATACAACAGTAAGAGCATTCTTAAGGTTCTTTTCTACAGGGTTATGAACAAGAATCTTTCCAGATGGATAATTTATATTAGCTGCATATTCCTGATTTGATGGAATAGCACGCCAGTAAAGAACATCATCAGGAGCGGCAAATCCAAGAATTACAGAACCCTTATGTTCTTTGTTTGTAAAGTATTCTGTATCTACAACAGGCTTAAAGTCTGCTCTGTAAGAGAACTCAACCTTTATATCATCAATGTTAGTCCAGTAGAATGGAATTGCTTCTTTTGTATCCTTATTCTGAGTAATTGAGTAAGAAGCAGAAGGAACAAGAACATCAAATGAAGCTGCCGCTTTTGGAGCAGCCTGTTCTGCAGAAGACTTCTTCTTAGATGCTGTTTCCTGTTTAACAGGCTCTTCCTTAACAAGAGGTTTTCCTGTAACTTTTTCTGAAACAACATTTGCAGTTTTCTTTGTTGTATCTACAGTTTTTTGAACAACACTCTTTACAGCAACCGGCACAACAGATTCTTCTGCTTTAAGCTCAGGTGCTTCTGCAACAACTTTAATAGACTTAACTTGTCCGGCATCGATCTGAACTTTCTTAACAACAGGAGCGGCAGCTTTTCCAACCTTTGCACCAGGTATGGCTTTTTCTTCTACAACCTCTTCTCCATGAACCTTACCAGAAGATACATAAATTGTTGCAGTCTGCTTTCCATCATCAGCCTTCTGTGTATTCATACTGAACAAAGCAGATGTATTTTTTTCAAGAGTATAAATATTGTCACCAACACGGATTTTTAAATCATCAGTGCGGGAACCAGATTTCAACGAAACAGAACCACTGATAAAGTGAAGTAATTTGTCGTCGCCAACCTTCATCATTGAGTTAGAGAAGATTTCGGCAGAGCCTGTTTTAATCTGTTCAAGCTCTTCATTGTTGTAAACAACTCGGGAAATATTTCCTTCCTGTTCATTTACAGTATAGTTATTATCTTTAAAGATAATCTGAGCTTCTGACAAATCTTCGGTAAGAATATAGTCGCCCTTATAAATAGTACTTTGAAGCTTAAGATATTCCCAAACATTTTCGTGCTGAAGTCGACGACGCGGAGATTTTTTCTTAAAGGTAATTGTACCTACAGGAGTATCAGTATCGTTTGCCAGAGACTTATAAATAAGATTTTGGAAACAGTATAACGAAACTGCAATTCCGGCGAGACAAATCAAAACTGTCAGAAGATCGGTAACTATGTGACGACGACGTCTTCGTTTATTTACCAATCTTGTACTTCTTTTCTTCTTCATCAGTATTTACCTTTTCGAGTTCCGGTTCATCCCAACCTAAGAATTCACGAAGCTTGTGAATATCCTGAGGTCCTTTTACACCCTTTGCATTTACAACAG
>JBGVAV010000003.1:0-3556 GCA_045224915.1 Treponema sp. | reverse complement strand
GATATTTAAAAAATGCCGATAAAGTTTTTGCGGCCCCTTGATTTTACTTGATGTACGGGGTTCTCAAAAAATATCGGCATTTTTTACTGGCTATACTTAAAACTATAGCAGTCCGCATAGTCGCTTCATAGCTTCAGCATCATCAGCATACTTGAATGGGACATCGCTGTTAAAGACCGATTCTTTGCTTTCACCTAATTTTTTCATTGCATCTCGTTTCATTTCGGTTGTTACTTTTGCGTAGAATCGCGTTGTTTCAATGTTTGAATGTCCCAACCAATCAGATATTGTCGGTAAAGGTACTCCAGCCTGGAACAGATGCATCGCTCTAGATCTTCTGAACAGATGAGAATGCAGATGTATAAGTTCTGGATTCTTTTCTCGAAGGTGTTTTTCACATACGGCTAAAATTCTGCTTACATTATCTACAGACATTTTATTTTTATTGCCATTCCTGCAGATATAAAACAGGTAATCATTCATATTCATTTGCGGATGATACAATGACGAGTACTCAGAAAACATCTTCCAAATATGCTCAGACAGTGGTGTTATTCTGTGTTTACGACCTTTTCCGTAAAAATGTACATCCACAGCCCCTTGAGATGTAGGTTTAAGATCCGATATCTTCAAGGAGAGAACTTCACTTATTCTTCCGCCACTTTCATAAAGCAGTGACAAAAGAAAGCGATCTCTGACGGACTCTCTGTTATTATTTACATCACTTAGTATATCACTGATTTCCTTATAAGAAAGCCAGGTGAAAGCTATGGCTCTTTCATCGGCAACATTCTTTATTTCGCTGATTTCTTTAAGAGAATCTAACGTCAAAACATTTTTCTTGCACAGATACTGGCATAAACCCTTGATATCCGAGAGCCTGTGATTAATTGTTGTTGCCACGTTATCACGCTCTGTTTTAAGCCATGACAAAAACTCAACAATATTAGTCTGGTTAAAATCACATGACTGAATATCGGTTTCTTTGATTTTCCTGACTTCTTTCAAAAACTGTAAATACAGGTTAACGCTATATTTGTAAGAAAGAATTGTATCATCATCACGATTTCTTACACTGACAAGATAATTCCTCATAAAATCGCCTATCTTCGCAATTAGATTTGGATCTTTAAATTCAATCTTCATTCTTAAATTCCCCGTCACCGTAAATTTCATTAAGTTTTTCCCAGTCTATGCCGCATGATTCACGAAGCTTTTCGGGGAGCAGATGTATGTAGTAGTAAGTGGAAGAAAGCGTTGCATGCCCCATGTATGCAGAAAGATATGGAATCAATTCCATTATGTTTTTTTTCTCGTTTAACCACCTGATCAGATTACGCGTAGCAAAGGCATGTCTCAGATCGTAAGGTCTGGGCTGTCCTCTCCAGTTTATGCCGCTTGTTTTCAGTATCGTGATCCAGCGAGCCCAAAACCACATACTTTTCAGTTGAGAACCATCCCACTTTTGGAAGAAAAATTCTCTTTTAGGCATTATGTCATCATAACGTCGGCACAAATTGAGCATATCTGAAGACATAATAATGTGCCTGTCTTTGTTTTGTTTTGACTCTCGAATGTAGAGATCACCTGTATTCAGGTCTAAATCTTCTGTTTTTATCTTCATTGGTTCGCTTGGTCGCAGTCCACAGCAATACAACAGCCTGGCATATACTGGCAGTACAATTTCGGGCAAATGACGTTTTCCGCTCGTTTTTCCCGTATAATTATCAATGGCATGAAAGAGCTGTGATAATTCGTCATCAGTAAAAAGATAAGGTTCAAAAAAGGAATTTTCATACTGATATTCATCGTCAGGAATATAATCATCGTAACCCATAAAATGCAGATAGTGAGTATATTGTCTGAGTGCACTGATAACACTTTGTTTAGTTTTATCTGAATACCTAATGCTAATCCACTCATCTATCATTTCCTGGGTTATGCGTTCAGCATCAGGAAATTGTTCTGTGCAAAAAACAATGAAGTTAAGGATGTAATGCCTAATCGTGTCTGTTGCATAGCCAGTTGCTGATCTGAAAGCCAACATCTCATTAAGACACATATTCAATCTTTCTTTAAAAGTCATTCTTTACCTCCTGTTTTGAGTAAAAGCCTGATGTAAGCGGAACATCAGTAAAATCCATGGCAACAAAGGCGATCTGACTTTTGTTATGAGTGATATAAGGTTTGTCCTCTTCAATTGATTTATGTCCCATCATTTGTGATGCAATTTCAATGTCTACGCCATTTGAGAGCATGACTGTTTCGAAAGCTCTTCTAAGACTATGAAAACCACGAAATGGCATATGTGTTATACCAACTTTGTCGCAATACTTTCTGAGCAAAATGTAAAGAGAGCCGCTTAATTTGCGATACGGTGCTTTGCTTCTAACAAAAATTTCTTGTACGTCACTCTTGGGGCGAGCATGAAGGATGTAATCAGCAATAGCGTTCATCGTGATCCCATTTAATTCTGCTATAATTTGCTTGTTTGTTTTGGATTGAATCAAAGAGATATTATGGTCGTGCCAATTGATATTGCTGAATTTTAAATTTACGATATCAATACCACGCAGACCTGTGCAAAATGCAAGCAAAATTATGGCATAATCTCTTTTCCCAATTGATGTTTCCGTATTTACTGCATTTGCTATTTCTTTGATTTCTTTTTCTGAAAAGGACTGGATCATTCGTCGCTTCCCTTCCTTTAGTTTGATGTGGTTATAATCACGTTTAATCTTTGTGTTGCCTTTGCTTTTTAGGTAATTTGTTATTAGTTTTACAGCTCTTAAAGTTCGACCTAGACTGCCCTGATTGGTTTTTGGTGCTTCTTCAATTAAGAATTTCATAACACAGGTATCATCTACACTGTTTGGATCAAGGCTTCGTTCATTTGCATACCAAAAAAAATGCTTCATAGGTGCTATAAGATCTCTCTTTATTTTTTCAGATAAAGGGTTTAAGACGAAAATATTTTCTATGATTTCACCAATCTCCGGTGAAACCGGATACTTATCTGGTCTGTTTTTCGCAAAAGAAAAATCAATTTTCCCAGATTTTGCTAAAGATGAGAGCATTCTTAGAAATCTTAAAAGAAATCTTCGATATTCATAACAGATTTCTTTAGAATTCAACCTTTGTTCCAGATAAGCTTTGTACTTCTGCTCCAAACTAGGAGTGAAAGTTTGCTCTTCAACGCTTTTTGCAAAGTCTTGGAATAGCTTGCAACAACAACGATAATTCTCAATAGATACTTCCTTGTTACCACGTGTTTTGAGTTGACAAATAAACAGATCACAAAGTTTATCCAAATGCATATTTAAACAACTAGACATACAAACCTCTTCAAAATTAAGAAAGATATGTCTATGATAAGGAATACAAAGAAATGAAAAACAAATGAAGATATCAGACTAGAAAAGTGAATCAGAAGTGACGAACTAGGACAAGATTTTACTTTATGGGAGCGGTAAAAAATGCCGATATTTTTTGAGAACCCCGTACATCAAGTAAAATCAAGGGGCCGCAAAAACTTTATCGGCATTTTTTAAATATC
>JBGVAV010000002.1:0-10301 GCA_045224915.1 Treponema sp. | reverse complement strand
ACGTGTCTGAGGCATAACTGAGTCTGGAGCAGATACTACGAGGATAGAACCATCCATCTGAGCAGCACCAGTAATCATGTTCTTAATATAGTCAGCATGTCCTGGACAGTCGATGTGAGCATAGTGTCTCTTGTCTGACTGATATTCCAAGTGACGAGTATTGATTGTAATACCACGCTCTTTCTCTTCTGGAGCGTTATCAATTTCGTCATACTTAAGGGCCTTATCACCATATTTGTTAGCACAATATGAAGTGATAGCAGCTGAAAGTGTAGTCTTACCATGGTCTACGTGACCAATAGTACCAACGTTCATGTGAGGTTTAGTTCGTTCGAACTTCTCCTTAGCCATGTTTTTCTCCTTGCCGGATTTTTTTTCTTCCTTTCCGGCATACTTATTTTTATGTGCTGCACTTTAAGCCAGAATATCTACGCACCTTTTACTAAGGAATCGTAATATTCGCAGACACAATTTTTTTTCTGTGTGAGATAAAGATTGATAGAAACGGATAAGAATTTTCATTCATCAGCATTTCCATAATTTCGGAAGTGCTTAACCCGGTACCACCGATCGTTATCATCCAACTTAGACAACTGGTTTGGTATTTTCGAGTTTGTCTAAACATCAGAAACCCAAAATCAGTTGAACCTATATAATAACTGTCAACGACAGAAATTAACCGCATTAAGGGCCGTGTTTACCTGAAAATCATTGCTGATTAGCTTTACGGTAACACCAGACTAAAAAGCCTGCCTGATATCAAAGAACCCTGAACCCTCATGAAATTCAAAAGAGGGCAAGTTCTAAAAATATACAATTTATATGAAGAATGTTCAATAGGTCAAACCTCAAATTTGAACATTTTTTTTAGATAAAAAAAGAGAGGCTTTTAGGGCCTCCCTTTGTGAAAATTACAGATTTTGTTATTGCTAAACTACCATCTGTAGTGAGCAAAAGCTTTGTTGGCTTCTGCCATCTTATGTACATCTTCGCGCTTCTTGTATGCAGTACCTGTGTTATTGTAAGCATCCAAAAGTTCAGCAGAAAGAGTGTCAGCCATTCCGTGACCACTTCTGTTTCTAGCTGCTTCAATAATCCAGCGCATAGCCAAAGCTTCGCGACGTGATTCGCGGATTTCCATTGGAACCTGATAAGTAGCACCACCAACGCGGCGTGACTTAACTTCTACCATTGGCTTTACATTGTCGATTGCCTTGAGCATTACTTCAAGTGGATCTTTTTCTGTTTTAGCCTTAAGGTTATCCATTGCTTCGTATACAATCTTGCGGCAAGTTTCTTTCTTACCATCAAGCATCATACGGCAAACAAACTTTGATACAACTTTTGAGTTGTATTTAACATCCGGCATAATTGGACGTTCGATTGATTTCTTATGTCTTCCCATCTTAGTCCTCCATTAAGCCTTAGGTTTCTTAGCACCGTACTTAGAACGACCGCGTTTGCGATCTTCTACACCGAGTGTATCTTTTGTACCGCGGATGATATGGTAGCGTACACCAGGAAGGTCCTTTACACGACCACCACGTACCAAAACAACTGAGTGTTCCTGCAGGTTATGTCCAATACCTGGAATATATGCAGTAACTTCAATACCATTTGACAAACGAACACGAGCAATCTTACGAAGAGCTGAGTTTGGTTTCTTAGGTGTCTGAGTCATTACACGTGTACAAACTCCACGTTTCTGTGGGCAAGATTCAAGCGCGGGAGACTTGGTTCTGTTAGCCACAGACTTACGACCCTGACGGATTAATTGATTAATTGTAGGCATCGCCTATTCTCCTATTTATATTCCGGTCAGCACCCCGGAAGAATTTGCATAGAATACCCCTTTTTAGATGGGTTTTACAAATATAATGAATATTTTAAATGAATTCAATAGGGTGGGTATGAATTTATGTGGAAAAAAATGGCTACCGGTTGGCTTTTCGGATTTCAAAACCGTGGGCTAGCCCACTACACGCTACAGTGCCTTGTACTTATATTAGTTGCCGCTCTCGCGGCAGCACTGTAGAGTGTTTTTGAAATCCGAAAAGCCGCCCTCCCGCCATTTTTTTTTCAAATGTAATCATATTTGACTATTGATTCGTTTTTCTGGTTCATTTAGTTATAGAAACCGCATCTACAATAAAAAATGGGTTTCTATGCAATCCTTCCTTTACCAGAAATTAATGGTGGAACAAACGGATTCCGTTGAAGGCCATTACCATGTTGTAGGAATCTGCGGCTTGTATAACAAGGTCGTCGCGGACTGAACCACCTGGCTGGGCGATTACGGTTACGCCGCTCTTGTGGGCGCGGTCGATGTTGTCGCCGAAGGGGAAGAAGGCGTCGGAGCCTAGGGCTACGTTTGTATTTTTAGCGATCCAGGCAGCTTTTTCTTCGCGGGTGAAAACTGATGGTTTTACTTTGAAGATATTCTGCCATTTGCCTTCGGCGAGGACGTCCATGTATTCTTCACCGATGTATACGTCGATGGCGTTGTCGCGGTCGGCACGTTTGATGCCGTCTACAAACTGAAGGCCAAGAACCTGTGGGCTCTGGCGAAGCCACCAGTTATCTGCTTTCTGACCGGCTAAGCGGGTACAGTGAACTCGGCTCTGCTGGCCTGCTCCAATACCGATTGCCTGTCCGTCTTTTACAAAGCATACGCTGTTTGACTGTGTATATTTAAGAACGATGAGAGAAATGATAAGGTTTCTCTTGTCGTCTTCGCTCATATTCTTATTTTTTGTTACGATGTTTGAAAGAGCAGACTGTTCATCAATTTTAAGGAAGTTGTGGCCCTGTTCAAAAGTAACGCCGAAAACCTGTTTGCGTTCAAGATCTGCAGGAACATAATTTGGGTCAATCTGGATAACACAATAGTTTCCGTTTTTCTTTGCCTTGAGGATATCAAGTGCAGCAGCGGAATAAGAAGGTGCAATTACACCGTCTGAAACTTCTTTTTTAATAAGAAGAGCAGTTGCTTCATCACACTCGTCGCTAAGTGAAATAAAATCTCCAAAAGAAGACATTCGGTCTGCACCACGAGCGCGGGCATAAGCACATGCAAGAGGAGTAAGTTCTACATCACCTGTAAAATAAATCTGCTTTAATGTGTCTGAAAGTGGAAGTCCAACTGCGGCACCTGCAGGAGAAACATGCTTGAAAGAAGTTGCTGCAGGAAGACCTGTTGCTTCTTTTAGTTCTTTTACAAGCTGCCAGCCGTTGAGAGCGTCGAGCAGGTTGATATAGCCTGGGCGGCCGTTCAAAACAGTGATTGGTAAATCGCCGCTTTCCATAAAAACACGGGCTGGTTTCTGATTAGGGTTACATCCGTATTTAAGTTCTAATTCTTTCATGATTCTATTTCCTCATCTTGATTATTATTTTCAGTATTTTGATTTTCTTCAGTGTCGTTTACAGTGTCTTCTACAGTTTCGCCTTCAATTTCATCAGCCGTCTCTTCTGCCTCACCTTCGTATTTTACAGGATTTTCTACTTTATAGAAGATATCTGCCATAAAAGAAGAAATTGTATAAAAAATAAGTGATGGCCAGAAAAGCAGAGATGCAAGGCCTGCAAAAAGGTTTAGCTTAAAAAGGACTCCTGCAATGGCAAGTTCTGCAATTGTAAAAATTGTTACCCGCAAAGTTTGTTTGCCAAAGGTAAAAGCCAGGGCTACTGCATTGCGAAGAATATTTGCAAAAGTGTTTTTATAGCGGCCTATAATTGGATAAGTAAAAATATTAAATACAAGTACTACAAAACTGATGCCTATTGCAAGACAAACAAGAAGAATGCCCTGACTTGATCTTTCTAAAACCCACCAGATGTAAGCTGCAGCAGCCCCAAGAGTTATAATAGAAAGCAGGAACATTAAAAATCCCTGGAGAAAATTTTCTTTTATTCCTTTAATAAAAGATTTCCAGACATTAACATCTTCATCATTGTTCAGGATTTTCAGGGCAACATAAAAAACAGAACATGTTGCAGCACCTATTGTAATTACAGGTATACAAAAAAGCAGCCACAAAAGTCCAAGCAGCAAAAACTGACCTGACTTTTTTGGAGTCATAGGCTTGAAGATTTTTGAGTTCTGACTTTTACTTGTCTGATTACTGTTCATATAGTTCTACTTATTTTTATTAAGGATTTTTTCTTCGTAACTACCGCTTTCAATATCGATAAAGCGGACAAACAAAGAAACTTTATTATCTGCATTAAGTGCATTCCAGAGCTTATCTGTAAAGCTATCAATATCACCTTCGATAGAAACTTTTACAGGTTCACCTTTAAAGCTTGGAAGAGGATTTCCGTCACCTTCGTAAGTGTGAATGTAGCGGCCCTCCCCTGCAAATGGAGATTCGTAATCGAAAGTCTGACGAACTGTACAGTCGGCATTTCCTTCATCACTTTTAAGGATAGAAAGTGTGTAATTCAAAGCACCATCAGTGATATCTATAATAGAAGAAATTCGTGGTGTCCAGTTTGGACCGTCATGTTCGTATTTGCGTGAGCGGAGAGACTGTTCAAATGAAAGACCTTTCTGAAGTCCTTCGTAAATTGTATCTGTCTGGTCTCCGTTTGTTACGATTGTTTTTTTACCAAGTTCACGTACAGCGGCATAAATAATCAGGCTTGGATCTCCTGCAATAAGAGATTCATCAAAAGCTTTTGTGCGTACAACTTCTGAACCGTTTTCACTTTCTGTTACAAAAATGCGGTTACGACTTCCTGCACTGCGGCCCATTGTCCAATAAGCGGCAACAGCTTTTTTACCATCTTCACTGCGGCCAATTACAATTCCGCGGCCTGGATAAGAAACACGAGCGGCTTCTTCGAATAAATTAATTTTTGGCATATTTTATTTTTCCTTTGAATTATGAAGTTCCTCAAGAATATCCATTACGGCATCAACTGTTACCTGTTTTGGATCCGGATGATCTGCAGGGACTGTTTCCAGAATCTTATTGCGGAATGGTTTACATTCAATCATCTTTCCGGCAGTAAGAGTTACAACGTCTGGAGTTACTAAATCCATTACCATGTTTTCAGGATCTTCGGGATTGAAACGCAAAACATTTCCGTTGATTGAAACAGGAAGCAGTAAATCAAAAAGACGGAGATAAGAGTCAATTTCGCGCAGTCCTCGTTTTGTTTCTGGTTTGCCCGGGCGATAACGGGTTCCACTTGGGAATACCATGATAATCTGTCCGCGTTTTTTACAGCCATCCATTGCACGCATTGCAGCAAAGTTGATTTTACGTGCTCTCTGCTGTTCTGCTTCTTTATCTTCTTCTGAAGCATCTGATTCAAGAACTGAATTAAGGCTGCGGGTTGGATAAATTACAACACGTGTAAAGCTTTCTGTAAGGGCACGTACGATTGGATTTGCTTCATTAAGCTTCATGCCTGCAATTGCAACAAGTCGCTTTGAAAAATCGGTAGCCCAATCCTCTCCATAATTTTCGAGAAGATGAATAAGGCAAGGCAAATCCATATTTGAATAATGATCCATCATAAGAACACCGGTTTTTCCGCCGTTTACAATGGCATCATAAAATTCCTTGAAATACTGAACATTTATGATATGTGATTCGGGAAGAACATTATCCTTTGTAATAAGAGTAAGATATTTTCTTGTTTCGGGATTTGCTTCTTCGTAAATTTCGGTTTCATCAATTTTAGCAGCAGCTTTTGAGACTTTTGCAAAATCGGCAAGATAGCTGCCATAAAGCTCTTTTAATGTTTTGGCCATAGTCGTTCCTTAAAACATTTTGATAATTTGTAGGGAGATTATAAACAATTTTTTCTTTTTTGTATATGTGTATTGGGCGGGGGTTTTAGGGGGTGACCCCCTAGGAGAAGGGGTACAGCCAGGCATAGCCTGTCTGTGCGCATTTTGTCGGATAATCCTAAAACGACCCTTGCGGCTCGTTTTTTAACGGATTTCCGATAAGAGCGGGGGAAGGCTTTCCCCTCTTTTCATCTTGACACTTTTACATTTTATGTCATACTGTATTATATTAAACATTATCGAGGTTTTTATGAATATTTTGAAAAAGGTTTATTGCCGTATATTTCAGGGATGCTTTCATATTGCGATCCCAATTCTTCCGTACAGAGATCCAAAAATACTCAATTATATAGAAGAATTACCGCAGGAATTTGCTTCTAAGGGAATTAAAAAGGTGCTGCTTGTTACTGATCCTGTAATCAGGAGTTTGACTGGCAAGCTTGAAACGCTGCTTCCGCAAAATGGAATTGAATGCATTGTTTATGATAAGACAAATGCAAATCCGACTGTTTCGAATGTTGATGAGGCTCTGGCGCTTTATAAAAAGGAAAACTGTGAAGCACTTATTGGTTTTGGCGGAGGTTCTTCTATTGACTGTGCAAAGGCTGTGGGTGCGCGCATTGCATGTCCTAGAAAGTCACTTGCGCAGATGAAGGGCATTCTTAAAATCCATAGACGCATTCCTCTTTTGGCTGCCATTCCTACTACTGCTGGAACTGGAAGTGAAACAACTGTAACAACTGTAATTACTGATGACAAAACTCATTATAAATATCCGATTAGTGATTTTCCGCTTATTCCAAAGATTGCGGTCCTGGACCCGACTGTTACATTTACTTTGCCTGCAAGTCTTACTGCAACAACTGGAATGGATGCTATGACTCATGCGGTTGAAGCATTTATTGGCGGTTCTACTACTAAGAAGACACGCGAATATGCAATCAAGGCGGTGCAGCTTATTATTGCAAATATTGAAAAAGCCTATAACAACGGGCAGGATGAAGAGGCTCGCAAAAATATGTTAGTTGCATCTAACCTTGCAGGAGGAGCATTTTCTCGTTCTTATGTTGGATACGTTCATGCAGTTGCACATTCGTTAGGAGGTGCTTACAATATTCCTCATGGACTTGCTAACTCTGTGTTGCTTCCTATTGTTCTTAAACGATATGGAAGTAAAGCCTGGAAAAAGCTTAAGATTCTTGCAGTAGCGGGAGGAGTTGCAACACAAGATGATTCTGCACAGGTTGCGGCTGAAAAATTTATTGCAGAAATTGAGCGATTGAATAAAGCGATGGGAATTCCAACAACTCTTAAGGGAATTAAAACTGAGGATATTTCTGAGCTTGCAAAACGTGCAGATAAAGAAGCTAACCCGCTCTACCCTGTTCCTGTTTTATGGAATGCAAAAGAGCTGGAAAAGTTCTATTATGATGTAATGCAATCATAAGCGCGGGCGGTAACAAAAGGAGAAAAACATGACACAGACAGAAATACAAGAGATTTTGAAAAAGCAGAAGGAATATTTTGCAACGGGGGCGACACTTCCTGTAAAGGCACGAATTGACGCTTTGAAAAAAATACATGCATATATAAAGGCGCACGAAAAAGAAATTACAGATGCGTTGACTGCCGACCTTGGCAAAAGTGCACTTGAAGGATTTATGTGCGAAGCTGGACTTGTTCTTGGCGAGATTTCTTACATGCTCAAGAATATCAGAAAGTTTGCACGTGATGAAAGACGCGCGACTCCAATTACTAATTTTGCTGCAAAGAGCTTTGTAAAAAAATCGCCTCGTGGGGCTGTGCTTGTAATGAGTCCATGGAACTATCCGTTTTTGCTTACAATGGATCCTGTAGTAGATGCACTTGCAGCAGGAAACACTGTTGTTGTAAAACCAAGCGCTTATTCTGCAAATACAAGTCGCGTGATTGCTGAGCTTATTCAAAACTGTTTTGCCCCGGAATATGTTGCAGTTGTAACAGGCGGACGCGCTGAAAATCAGTGTCTGCTTGAACAGAAATTTGATTACATTTTCTTTACTGGAAGTCAGGCTGTTGGACGCGAAGTTTTAAGAAAGGCAGCTGAAAACCTTGTTCCGGTCACACTTGAACTTGGCGGAAAGTCTCCTTGTATTGTTGATAAAACTGCAAAGATTTCACTGGCAGCAACAAGAATTGTTTGGGGAAAATATTTAAACTGCGGACAGACTTGTGTTGCACCTGATTATATTTTGTGTCATGAAGCTGTAAAGGATGATCTTATTGCGGCTCTTAAAAAACAGATTGTCGCCCAGTTTGGAAACGATCCGTTGAATAATCCAACTTATGGAAAAATCATAAATCAGAAGCATTTTGAAAGACTGTGCTGGCTCATCAATCAGAATAAAGTTGTGTGCGGTGGTAAGTCGGATACCTCAAAGCTTAAGATTGAACCAACTGTTATGGCAAACGTTACCTGGGATGATGCTGTAATGGGCCAGGAAATCTTTGGACCAGTTCTGCCAATACTTACTTACAAAACAAACGAAGAGATGCTTGAAATTGTAAACAGCAGACCAAAACCTCTGGCACTTTATCTTTTTACAAGTAACAAAAAGCTCGAAAAGACAGTTTTATCTCGCTGTTCCTTTGGCGGCGGCTGTATAAATGACACAATCGTTCACCTTGCAACAAACAACATGGGCTTTGGTGGAGTTGGAGAAAGCGGTATGGGTGCATACCACGGCAAGGTTGGATTTGATACCTTCAGCCACAAAAAGAGCATCGTAGACAAGAAAACCTGGATTGACGTGAATATGAGATATCAGCCGTATACGGGATTTAAGGAATTCCTGCTCAGGATGTTTTTGAAATAAATAGAAGAAGGCAACGATAATTATCGCTGCCTTTTTTTATGATTTTAATCTACAAACATAGAGAATCATTCAAAGCAGATTTTTAATCTACTGTTATTATGAACAAAACAGGAGGAAATTATGGTAACTGGAATTGGACACGCTGCTTTTAATGTAAAAGATATGGAAAAAACAATTGCGTTTTATGAAAAAACACTAGGCTTTAAGAGAGCCTTTGACATTCCCCGCCCCGAAAACGGAGAACCTTGGATTGTTTATATGTATGCAGGCGGAGATCAGTTCATTGAGTTGTTCTATGGCGGAACAAAAGAAATTCCTTATAAAGATGAAAACATCGGATTTTTCCATCTTTGCCTTGCAGTAGATGATATTAACCAGGCCTGGCAAAAAATCCTTGAAACAGGCGCCCCTCAAGATGACGCACCAAAACAGGGTGCCGACTTCAACTGGCAGTGCTGGACCCACGACCCTGACGGCATAAAAATAGAACTAATGCAACTCGACGCCCGCAGTCCGCAGATGAAATTTATAAAAGGCTTATAAAAATGAACCACTGGTTCATTTTAGGCTTATCCTTACTCTGCGCGCGAGCAGATTTATCTGCGAGCCAAACAAAAAAGGACTCTCCCTACAGGAAGAGTCCTTAAACCACATGGGCCATCTTGGACTTGAACCCGCTCTAATCGGAAAGCCGTTAAAAAACAAACCACTGGTTTGTTTTAGGCTTATCCGCTAAAAAGCGCGCGAGCAGATTTATCTGCGAGCTATAATAAAAAAGGATTTCTCCATAAGAAGAAATCCTTAAACCACATGGGCCATCTTGGACTTGAACCAAATCCTTATAATTCGTAGCCCATATTAATCGATATATACTGTATTTTAACCCCTTTTCTGGAGTTTATCAACGGTATATATCGTTATTTATAGTCTTAACAAATCACTTTACATATGATTTTTGAAAAGACTTAACATTTTACTTAACATTTTTTTGTAAGCAAAATGTCCAAACTGTTTTATAAAGTGAAAAACCTGCCTTGCACTTGCAAAACAGGTTCTAGTGGGCCATGTTAGACTTGAACTAACGACCAAAGGATTATGAGTCCTCTGCTCTAACCACTGAGCTAATGGCCCGAATAGTTAGCATACTATCATAAAATTGAGGGAGTGGCAATATAGGTTATTTTTCTATTTTGAAGAGAAAATAAAAGAATAATTACATAAACGGCATTATGAGCAGTTCGCCGATGGAACTATAAAAGATATTGAGGATGAAATTCCGTTTGTTGTACCGGAAGGATGGGCTTGGTGTAGATTGGGTCAGACTTGTTCTGTATTGATGGGACAATCTCCAGAAGGTAATTCAGTATCAAATAATACAAAAGGAATGGAGTTTCACCAAGGAAAGATATTTTTTACTGATAAATATTTAGCAGAATCTGGTACTTATACTTCTGAAATTACAAAAATAGCCCTTGAAAATTCTTTATTATTATGTGTAAGAGCTCCTGTAGGAGTCGTTAATATTACAAAAAGAGAAATATGTATCGGCCGTGGTTTATGTGCAATTAAGCCAAATTATAAAATTGATGAAAATTTCTGGTTTTATTGGATTCAATGCTTGAAGTCCGATTTTGAACAGAAAG
>JBGVAV010000001.1:0-16055 GCA_045224915.1 Treponema sp. | reverse complement strand
AGCAATACCTAAGGCTCCAAGAGCAAGACATGCAAACTTTATAACAAGCGCAAACCAGATATTCTGGTAAACTATGCCAAGACATTTTCTGGAAATCTTTATTGCCTTTGAAATCTTAAGCGGATCATCATCCATAAGAACAACATCAGCCGCTTCAATTGCAGCATCGGAACCCATGGCTCCCATTGCAATTCCAATATCAGCACGGGAAAGAACAGGTGCATCGTTTATGCCGTCGCCCACAAATGCAAGAACAGAATTTTTTGCTTTTCCCGCAATCAGTTTTTCAACTTCATCAACCTTGTCGCCCGGCAGCAATTCAGAATGATATTCATCAATTTTAAGATCTGCAGCAACACTCTGGGCTACTTTTTCAGCATCGCCAGTGAGCATTACAGTTTTTTCAACACCTGCTTTTTTGAGCTCTTTAATTGCAATTATTGAATTAGGCTTTTCAACATCAGAAATCACAATGTGACCTGCATATTCACCGTCTATTGCAATATGAATAATTGTTCCAACTTTATGACAGTTATGATATTCAATGCCAAGCTTTTCCATGAGCTTTGAATTTCCAACTGCAAGATTTTTTCCATCAACAATTGCTGTAATTCCGTGACCGCTTATTTCTTCAATATTGCTTACACGTGAACGGTCAATATCTTTTCCATGCGCAGTCATCAGACTTTTACTTATTGGATGCGAAGACGCACATTCCGCAAGTGCCGCATATTCCAAAAGCTTTTCATTTTCCAGTTTATTGTGATGAACTCCTGTAACTTCAAAAACACCTTTTGTAAGAGTTCCGGTTTTATCAAATACAATGATTTTTGTTTTAGAAAGAGTTTCAAGATAATTTGAACCTTTAATTAAAACGCCTTCCTTACTTGCACCGCCAAGCCCCGCAAAAAAGCTAAGAGGAATACTTATTACAAGCGCACACGGACAGCTTATTACAAGGAATGTCAAAGCTCTGTAAATCCAGGTGTGCCATTCGCCTGATACACTCATAAAAATCATGCGTACAAGCGGTGGAAGAACTGCAAGCGCCAGGGCACTGTAAACTACAGCAGGCGTATAAATGCGGGCAAACTTTGAAATAAACTCTTCTGATTTTGATTTTCGCGAACTTGCATTTTCTACAAGCTCCAGGATTTTTGAAACGGTAGATTCGCCAAATACCTTTGTAGTTTTTACTTTGATTACACCGGTAAGATTAATGCTGCCGCTTATAATTTCATCATTTTGTGAAACTTCTCGTGGCATGCTTTCTCCGGTGAGCGCACTTGTATTTAATGAAGAGCTGCCCTCAACAACAATTCCATCGAGCGGAACTTTTTCGCCAGGCTGAACTACAATAATTGTTCCAATTTCTACAGTGTCAGGACTAACCTGTTCAAGCTTTCCGTCTTTTTCAATGTTGGCATAATCCGGGCGGATATCCATAAGCTGGCTGATATTTTTGCGGCTTCTGCCAACTGCATAGCTTTGAAAAAATTCTCCAATCTGATAAAAAAGCATTACCGCAATTGCTTCGTTGTAGTCTCCGAAACGTTCATAAATTGCAAGCGCAAAGGCTCCAAGAGTTGCAACAGCCATTAAAAAGTTTTCATCAAAAAGCCGGCGGTTTCGCATGCCCTGAAATGCTTTTTTAAGAATGTCGCCGCCAATTACAATGTAAATTGCTATATAAATAGCAGCAAGCGGAATCCCATAAAGCAGTGAGCCAAAGGAGTTTCCGCCAATTACAACAAAGTGTGAAATTATATTTATAAGTATCAGGCCTGCAGCCGCAATTATAATCCGACGCAAAGCCTTTTTTTGTTTTTTTGTCATAATTCTATTTCGCAGTCTGGTTCAACCTTTTTGCAGGCTTTAAGAACTTCCTTCATGACTTTTGCATCATCTGCGCCTTCTACAAACTCTACTTCCATTTTCTGAGTCATAAAGTTTACAACAGCACCAGCAACTCCTTCTGTTTTTTTAGTTGCTTCTTCCATAAGGTTTGCGCAGTTTGCACAGTCTACTTCGATTACGTATGTTTTTTTCATTTTGTTCCTCCGATTAAACGCTTGTTTAATCTTAAGAATATAATATAATTGAAAATGAACTTTCACAAGTTTTTTACCAAAAGTATTTCTTTTTGGAATAAAAAAATTTCTTTTTGGAAAAAATCCGCCCCTTTTGGCGCTTGCAGGAGGCATAAATTGGAAATAAAACATCTTCACGCACATCAGGAATATTTCAAGCATGATTTTTTAAAAAATCAGATTTCTCACCACCAAGATTTTCAAACAGTCGCAGATATTTTTTCCTTACTGGCCGATTCTTCCCGCTTAAAAATCTTCTGGCTGCTCTGTCACTCCAAAGAATGTGTTATAAATATTGCACAAGCTTTATCTATGTCAAATCCTGCTGTCTCTCATCATCTTAAAATCCTGCGCGAATCCGGATTAATAGAAAGTTACCGCGATGAACGCGAAGTTTTTTATACTGTTTCTTCAAATGTTAAAAGTCAGGCGCTTCATTCAATTATCGAAAAACTGATGTCTGTAAACTGCCCCGACTTTGACAGTAATCATGAAAAAATAAATCAAAACTCTGATTATCTTGAAAATCAGGTTGAAACAATTAAAAAAGTCCACGACTATCTTACACAAAATCTTTCAAAACGAATTACAATCGAAGAACTTTCCAAAACCTTTGCAATGAATGCCACAACTCTAAAAACCGTCTTCAAGGATGTTTACGGAAACTCCATTGCTGCCCACATAAAAGAACACCGCATGGAAAAAGCCGCAGAACTTTTGGTTCACTCTCAAATGCCCGTAAATCAAATTGCCCAGGAAGTAGGTTACGAAAGCCAGAGCAAGTTCAGCGTTGTGTTTAAGGATTTTTTTAAGCTTTCGCCAATAGAATATAAGAAGAAACATAAACCTTAACAATTTCTTAATTTGACAAATCCTCAATTAACAATATATCATTGTTCTATGACACAGAATAAAACATTAAAAATAATCCTCATAACTTTTTTATTTGTCGGATTATTGTTTTCTTGTAAATCAAAAACTCCTGAAAATAAAAACCAAACTTCAGCAGACAATGCAGAGGCAAAGCCTTCTTCAGAATATAACTATCCCGAAATTGCAAAATATGCTACGCATATAAATAATCTTTTTGCAGCAGATGATAATCTTATAGGCTTCTGGTGGGATTGCTCTGATATTGTAATCAGAAAAGAATTAACAGCGCATCAAGAAGTAATTGATGGTATTATGAATTGCTATGAAAATTGGCCCACATATCACAAACAGGGTGATGGCTATATAGAAGAAAGTGCCTTCAATGCAGTAAAAAATATGAAGACAGGCTGGAACATGGGAAACACACTTGATTCTAACAGCTATGTAGCAATATGGGATTCTGAGAACAATCAGTGGTACGATAACTGGTCAAGCACCAAAGATGATGAAAAAGGCTGGATGGTAAAATGGAACGACGGCCTTATTACCTGGGAAACCGGATGGGGTCAGCCTAAAACTTCAAATGAAATTATTGCTCTTGTAAAAAGTCTCGGTTTTGATTCTGTGCGCATGCCTGTAACCTGGGGCGAACACATTTCTGCAGATGGTATAATCGATCCTGCATGGATGGCACGCGTAAAAGAATGTGTTGATTATGTAATTGCAAACGACATGTACTGTATTATAAATCTTCATCACGATGGAGGTGCCTCTGGCTGGATAAAGGCCTGTGAATCAAGCTGGAATCAGTATAATGAACGATTCGAAAATATCTGGACTCAAATTGCAACAGAGTTTAAAGATTATGATGAAAGACTTATTTTTGAAAGCATGAATGAAGTTCTAAACGAAAAGGCCAACTGGAATCCAAACGCAAGTGAATCAAAAGCCGCTAATGTTTACATAAATAAATGGAATCAGCTTTTTGTTGATTCTGTTCGAGCTACAGGTGGGAACAATCAAACCCGAAATCTTGTTGTAATGACTTATGCAGGCGCTGGTGATGCAAATGTTTTAGCAAATGATTTTGCACTTCCAACAGATTCTGTTAAAGATCACCTGATTATAGAAGTTCATAATTACAGTCCTCACGGCTTTACCTGGTCCGATGCAACATGGACAGTTATGACAGCTATATGGAATGAAAAATCACACGGTTCTGTTCTTGATCGTGAAATAGGCCTTTTGTCTCAAAAAGCAAAGGAATTTAATGCCCCTATTATTATTGGCGAATATGCCGCCTTCCCAAAAAAATATTCTGATTTTTAAAAGCATGATATAATTTACCCGCACAAGGAGGACTTATGAAATTAAAACACTTTTTCTTATTTGTAATACTTTCTCTAGTATTATCACTTTCTGTAATCAGCTGTGGTGGCAATGCAAAACCTGATTCTGTTGAACTTGATGATACACTCACCGCCATGAAGCTTGCAAAAGCCATGGAATGTGGATGGAACCTGGGAAATACTCTGGATGCCCGCGGTAGCTGGTTACCTGAATCAAAAGTTTTTCCTTTTAATCAGGGTTTGGATTCAGAAACATGCTGGGGCGAAGTAGAAACAACAAAAGCTATAATTGAAACAGGAATTAAAAACGGCTATAAAACAATTCGAATTCCTGTAACCTGGAGCAATCACTTAACAGACACAAATTATACCATTGATTCTGCATGGATGAACCGTGTAAAACAGATTGTAAACTGGGCTTATGATGCCGGCTATTATGTAATTCTTAATGAACATCATTCTGTTCACGACGATATGAATTCTCCATTGAAAAAATGCGAAGGTTATATAGTTGCTACCGAAAGTGCTGCTGAATCAAAAGACTTCCTCAAAGCAATTTGGACACAGATTTGCCAGAACTTCAACGACGAATATGATGAGCATTTGATTTTTGAAACAATGAATGAACCTCGGGATACCGCGCATGAACACTGCTGGAACACTCAGCCAGATTCCTGTGATGTTTGTAAAGCCGAAGTCACTCTTGTAAACGAATATAATCAGCTTATACTTGATACAATCCGTGACAGTGGCGGTAATAATGCAACCCGTTTTGTAATGATTCCTGCAATGGGTACTGGTATTAATGAAGCTCTTAAGGATGGTTTTAAACTGCCAGAAGATCCAGCAACAGATAAACTCATTGTTACAGGTCATATGTATCCGCTTGATTATGGTGGAACAGGAAATGGCTCACATCATTTTGATTCTAATACCAAAAATGAAATTACTTATAATACAAGAAGCCTTTATTCTAAATTTGTTTCAAAGGGGATCCCTGTTGTTATTGGTGAATTTGGAGCAGCAAGAGTTGGTTATACCAGCGACGGAAAAGAGATTTCAGATTTTGTTATAACAGCACAGGACCGTTTAGATTGTTTTTCTTATTTTGCTCAACAGGCCGGAAAATATTCTATGCCATTCATAAACTGGGATTGCGGAGGGGACAATGGAATGGCTACCATCAATCGTAAAAGCTGTTCTGTTTATGAACCTGAATATCTTGCAGCAGTTATAAAAGCCTGGAAAGATG
This sequence comes from Treponema sp., assembly GCA_045224915.1. Classification (GTDB taxonomy): domain Bacteria; phylum Spirochaetota; class Spirochaetia; order Treponematales; family Treponemataceae; genus Treponema_D. The sequence goes on along the minus strand of JBGVAV010000001.1, from coordinate 10,491 downwards.
GAAATGCGGGTGCAAACGCAAGTTCTCAGTCAGGTGAATCTTTGATTGATCCGGAAGAGGTTTCGCTTGAGGGATTAAATATATGGGATACGAGTCCCAATTCTACTTTTGCTAATAGTATCCTATATTTTGCTGACCAATATGATGGCGCAAACATCTGGTTTGGAGAAAAGGATATTTCTGCTTATAAAACAGTAGAAATCACTTACAAAGACAGTACCGGAAATATCCAATGCTATCTGGCTTATGCAGATGCAGACGATACTACTTCTACTCCTCAGGTTTTTGCTTCCGGATCAGGAACAATGTCATTAACTCTTGATACAACCAAAAAACTTAAGGCTATCTTCTTCCAAGGCAACGAAGCCTCCGTTACCGTAACCTTAGAAAAGATCGTCTTAAAACCATAACCTCCCTCACCAATCCTTGGTCATTCCCGGGCTTGACCCGGGAATCTCTTTTTTAATTGAACAACTCCTCGTTTTTTTCTATAATAGTATATTCATACTGCGGAATTGCTTTAGCAAAAATATATCCGCTTAATTAAAGGAACCAAAAATGCCTAAAATCGAATGTAACGAAAAACTGTTTTTTGAAGCTATTGGAAAAAAATACACTTATGATGCTTTGGAAGATGTACTTCCTTGTGCAAAGGCCGAGCTTGATGAAAAGCCAGATATGAGCCAGCCGGAAAATGAACGCGTTGTAAAAATCGAATTAAATGATACAAACCGCCCTGACCTTTGGTCTACAAATGGTGTTGCTCGCCAGATTAAACTTCACGAAGGCGGAAAAACTGTTGATTATATGAAGCTCATGAGCAATCACGGAAACAATGATTACGGTGAGCGCGTTGTAACAGTTGATCCTGAGCTCAAGGATATTCGTCCTTACATGGTTGCCTTTATGATTACTGGTAAACCAATTGATGATCCTATGCTCAAGGATATTATTCAGACACAAGAAAAGCTTGCATGGAACTTTGGACGCAAACGTAAATCTATTTCTATGGGTGTTTACCGCATTGACCAGATTAAGTTTCCTGTAAAATATCACGCAGTTGACCCTGACAAAACTTCATTTGTGCCACTCCAGTGTGAAGCTCCAATGACCTGCCGCCAGATTCTTACAGACCATCCAAAGGGAAAAGACTTTGGCTGGATCCTTGCCGACATGAAAAAATTCCCTCTCTTGAGCGACGCAAAAGACGAAGTTCTTTCTATGGCTCCAATCATCAACTCTGCAACTCTTGGTGCTGTTCAAGTTGGCGACAAGGATTTAATGGTAGAGCTTACCGGCGACAATATTGAAAACCTTGTTTTGTCTGCTAACATCGTTGCCTGTGACTTTGCAGATCAGGGATATGAAATCAAACCTATTCTTGTAAAACATCCTTATGACACAGGCCTTGGTAAAGACATTATGGTTCCTTACTATTTCCAGCCTACAACTAAGACAACTCTCGCTGCTGTAAACAAGCTGCTTGGAAGCGACTTTGATATGCCAAAGGTTGTTGATGCTCTTACACGCATGGGTAACACAGTAGAAACAAACGGCGAAGAAATCACTCTTAGCCCAGCTCCATACCGCAACGACTTCCTTCACGAAGTAGATATTATTGAAGATGTAATGATTGGTTGCAATGTAAGCGCATTTGAGCCAAGAACTCCACAGGATTTTACTGTAGGACGCCTTCTTCCACTTACAGAGTTCAGCCGCAAAGCAAAAACTTTAATGGTTGGCCTTGGATATCAGGAAATGATCTTCAACTATGTTGGTTCTAAAAAGGACTACGTAGACAATATGCTTATTGACGGCTCAAAAGTAATCGAAATTGCTAACCCAATGAGCGAAAACTACCAGTTTATCCGCCCTGAAATCCTTTCAAGCCTTTGCCGTGCCGAAGCAGGAAGTGCAAACGCTATGTACCCACATAAAATCTTCGAAATTGGTAAGGTTGCTTATCTTAAAGAAGACGAAAACACAGGTACAATCACACGCCAGCACTTAGGCTTCCTTACAGCCGCTGCAAACGCTAACTTCAACACTTTAGCAAGCGAAGTTTCAAGCTTAGTATACTTCCTTGACCACGAATACAAAGTTGTAGAAAGCGACGACCCACGCTTCATTCCTGGACGTCAGGCAGCCCTCATGGTAAACGGAAAACAGGCCGGAGTATTTGGTGAACTTCACCCACAGGTTCTTGAAAACTGGGGAATTACAACTCCTTGTGTAGCCGGTGAAATTGATTTGGAAGATTTAATCTAATTAACAATAAATAATCTTTTCATAAGGCGGGGACATTTTGGTTCTCGCCTTTTTTATTGGATATTATGAAGTTTGAGCTTATAGTGCAGCATTCCTTCTTGATCCTGAAATTGCTCTGCAGGGCACCACAAAAGGCTTCCTTCATCTAAATTGAAAATTATACTGTAAACTGTAAGGTGCTTATTAATTTTGGTGCGCTTCGGATATAGTGTTCTTGAAGCTACACTATGTAGAATTTCCATAGCCTCCATTTCATCTTTTACAATTCCATTAGAAGGGCCAAGCTTATCATAAATAATGTCATATCTGTCGCGGCCTCCAATAAAGCTCTCTTCGGTACCTTCATAATATCCCGGCTGAATTATAAAATTTGTTAGCCATTGAAAATCACTGCCAGCTTCCTTTGGGCCAATAACAACATCATCATCATTGTAAGTCACAACTAACTTTCTTTTGTTTCCCTGAATATCAGTTTTATCTATTTCATTTACCCATTCTAAAATTGCACTACGTCCGCTTTTATCGGTAACCATGTAATGAAATGAAGCCCTGTTAGAATCATGCATATCATATTTTTGAGCAATTTCTACAGCATCTTCAATTGAATCTGCATAATCCAAAATCATTCTCATAAAGGCTCCGGTTGTAATATCCGGAAGCTCAGTATTTTGATTTGTAGAAATAGAACCATTACCCGGCCCCTGATTACTTTCCAATACACCAAAAGAAACTCCTGCATCATTTATTCCATCAAGAGGACAATATGGAGCCATAAGACAAAAGATTTTTGAAGCAAAAGTATCTACATCTTTATCAAAAGGAATTCCAAAAAAAGTAAGGTTCACTGTAGAAATAGAAGAATGTCGCTTTTTATTTCCCTTGATTTTAACAATACAAGTATTTGCTGCAGGATAATCAAAATTACGGGCAAAGATCCTTTGACCAGAAGCAGTTTTGGCTGTAAAAACAGAACAACCGATTTTTCCTGTATTCAGATTCATTTTTACAAGCCCTTTTGTAATTTTTCTGCTAACAAAATCTGAAAGTTCACGATCTGTTTTAGCACCGCCTCTTTTTATAAAATCCTCAAAATAATAATTTCCTTTGAAGGTCATTTCATAAACGGCGCCCTGCAATAGATCTCTTTGAGGAGCTTTTATAAGCTTAATACTTGATATGGCAGAAAGCTCATTTCTAAAAGTAAATGCAAAGATTGTTATTCCAAGTAAAATGATTCCAAAAATAGAAGCAAAAATTGTCAGCAAAACTTTTCCTGTTTTTTTCATTTTTTTCCTCTTTTAATTTGAAGTTCGTTTATTCAAAAGCGACAAATCCGACTTTAAAGTTTTATCGTTTGGAAATTTGACCAGGCCTTCTTCGAGAATTTCGCGAGCCCTTTTATAATTCCCCTTGTTTGCCTCTTCTGCAAAATTGTTATGGATGATTGCTATTACATTGCTATAAAAGTTCTGGCGCATTGTTTTTATTTTTGAACTTTTTGGAAGCTGGGCAAGTCCTTCTTCTGCTTTATAATATCCCTTTTCATAATCGCGGGCTTTCATGCAAGCATTTAAAATTGCAAGCCAGGAATTTTCAAGATAAAGCTGTCCTCGTTTTTGAAAAGCTTCATGCGCATTTTCAGGGCGTGCAAGCGTTTCACTTATAAGATCTATTTGTTCCTGCACAGACAAATCCTCCAGCGTGGAAGAAAAAAATGTATCTGCCAGAAGCTCCTGACAAGTTGCAATTTGTTTTGCTGTAACATAACTTTTATATTTTTCAAAAGACTGTGCAGCCTGCTGATAATCCTTTTCCTGAAAACACAAAACCAGAAGATTGTACAAGGCTGTATCCATGGCTTTTTGAAGAAAATCTGTCATGCCCCAGCGGTCAACAAAACTTGTATACCAGTTTACATATTCTTCAAAAGCAAGAGCGTCCCCAACATCGGTGTTTACATAATTTGCGGCAAGAACATCAAAGTCGCGGCGGATTTGTGTGGTGGCCGAAGTTTTTTCCTGTCGTACAAGCTCGTATCGGGCAGCACCCAAAGGCACTGCTTTTTTATAATCATCCTGTTCAATGCTATAAGAACAAATATTTCCTGCAATCAATCCGACAAAGGCTTTGTCGCTTACTTCCTGGCGGTTGGCATAATATTTTTTTGGAACCACATAATAGCCTTTGATTTTATCTTCGTTTTCTATTTCTTCGCGGCTACCAGGATTAAAGCCATAAGGATTTGTCGTTTCTACATCTATTTTTTTGAGCTGCCCTGATTTACTGCCAGGCACATAAATACTGCAAAAAGCATGCTCTGTAGTTTTTTGCCCGCGTACATCCAGCCCAGCCGCTTTGGCTGCAGCCATATAAAGAAGTGCAGACGAAACACAATTGTAAATACCGGTCTGCAAAGCAACATTTGTTCGGGTTTGATCAAGGTTGTAAGCAGTAAGATAATCTTCATAAAGAAGTTTTAAAACTGCACGGCCACGTTCTTCCAGACCAAGGTCCATAAAAGAAGGAGAAGTTACCTTTGCCTTAATATCTTCAAATTGATTAAGACAGCGAAGGGCTTCTGATGAGTACAGGGGACATTCAGAAAATAAAAGGGCAAGTTTAAAAACTTCGTCGGCAGAAAGGTTTGGATTTTCTGGGTTAGTCAGAATGGTTTCTGGTAAAAATGCGGGCTCGATGTCGGGATGCTGCACCTGTACCAGATTCTGCGCAAATATAAACGCATTCCAAAACAGAGAAATTAAACAAACAAAAAATATCGTTTTAAGACATTTCATAAAAAATAATGCTTGCAGCCTGCGCAACATTCAGACTGTCAACAGCACTTTGAGAAACTCCTTCGTTCATTCCAGCCCATGGAATAATTACAAGCTCATCGCAATTCTTTTTTATTGAATCGCTTATTCCATGCTCTTCGTTTCCTAAAACAACAAGAATTGGCTTTTTAGAAGAATTTTTAGCAGCCTCACGCAGGAAACTTACTGATTTTTTGGCATCCAGGGCTGTTCCAATACGTAGTACTTTTTGGGACAACGCTTCCAAAAGTCTCTCAGAAGACTTTACGCTGTAAATATTTACATATTCCATGCCACCTTCGGCAACACGATAGCTGCTGGTTGTAATAGAGCTCTGTGCTTCATCAAGTGGAATCACAATATTCTTAATTCCAAAAAAGGCTGCACTTCGCACAATAGCACCAAAATTATTTGCATTACCTATTCGGTCCAGAAGAACTGCATTTTCTCCATTTGCAATCCAGCTGTCTGTTATGTCAGAATCAAGAGGGATAATTTGTGGTGCTTCTATCATTGCAACAACGCCCTGATGGTGAACAGATCCGCAAAGCTTTTCAAGTTCAGCCGCAGGCTTTTGATTATATATTCCATGCTGTTTTGCAAGCTTCTTGCAAAGGCCTCCAAACTTAGGAGCAACTTCTTCTGTAAAATAAAGACGAGTAATTCTTTCGGGATGATTTTTTTCAAGCTTTTTTACAGCTGCAAATCCGCATACTGCAAGCTCATTTTTCTCTTTGTTTTTCATACTTATAATATATAGAAAAATCTCAAATATGGTAACAGTTTGTCGCGCGATTTGTTATAATATATATAGAGGAAACAAATGAAAAAAACTTTACTCACATTCAGCTTATCGTTATTTGCGGCAGCACGTATGTTTGCACTTCCGCCGCTTTTAGGAGAAACAAGCTACAAAGCTTCATCAGTCGACAATCTTGATTTTAATATGTCCTGGGAAAACCTTCAGATTAAAAATGGTTCAGGCGATACAATTAAAGTCGAAGTGTATTGCAATAAAAAGAAATATGCGCCAAAGGTTAAACTTTTAAGCTCTACACTTGTTATTGATTCAATTTCTGTTGGACATCTTATAACCAATTTTGGACAAAAACACTGTACTGTAATCGTTTACATTCCTTCAGGAAAACAATTTGAAAACGTAAATATTCATCTTTCAAGCGGAACATTGGAAGAAACTTCAAATATCGCCAGCGGAAATCTTAATATCCAGATATCAAGCGGAAATGTAAACACAGGATTTATTACTGCAAAACAGACCCAGGTTGTTGCTTCAAGCGGTTCAATACGCATGGAAGGTATAAGCTCCTCAAAAGCCCTTGTTCAGGCAAGCAGTGGTACAATTGATCTTGATTCTATAAAAGCTCAGGACCTGGTCGTTCAAACTACAAGCGGCTCCATTAAAATTGGTTCTATCGATTCAGGAGTTACCGCCCTTTCTTCAACAAGCGGAAGCATAAAGCTTAAAGATGTATTGGCTCAAAAATTTGATATGACAACAACAAGCGGCGGAATCTCTGTAGAAGGACTTCTGGCAGAATCGTTTGCAGTAGCTTCTACAAGCGGAACAATAGGCCTTGAGGTTAAAGGCGTGCCTTCTAAAAAATCAAGCGTTGCAGCAACAAGCGGAACAATTTTTGTTTCCCTTCCAAAAAACGCAGCCGCAACAATTCAGGCAAAAACAGTAAGCGGAAGCTTCGTAAATGCCTTCACCAAAGAAAAAATCAGTTCTCCAGTAGATTACAAAGATGATATTAACGGTGGCGGCACACTAATCGCATTCAACACAATTTCTGGAAGAATCACAGTCGACGCAGGCAACGGTATTTCTGATCTTCGCGAACTCCCAGGTAAAACCAAGAAGTCTGATGACGACGTTGTTCAGGTAAATCGCCCGATTTTTGAATAAGTATGAAAAAACAAATTGTTTTGTTGTGCACATTTCTTCTTTCTCTCCCCCTTTTTGCAGATCCAAAGAACATTGTGTACAACGAAGCATTTGATTTTTCCGCAATCGAAAATCTTGATATTTACTTGACCTACGAAAACCTTCAGATTTCCCGCATTTACGGCGAAGAAATTGTTATAGAAATTGGCTCAAACAATATCAAAAAAATCCCGCAGGTAACCGTGCAGGATGAAACACTCCGAATTATTTCAAAAGAACAAAAAACTTCCCGCGGCAACAAATGCAACGTTTACGTTTATCTCCCCCAGGATTTTGACGCAAGCGAAATTAAGCTCCACAACGTAAGTGGTTCCATTACCGCAGACATCCTGCAGGCTCAGAATGCCGTTCTCATAAGCAACATAAGCGGCCGCACCGACATTGCCACCTGTCAGACAGAGCTTTACAAAGCATCATCCGTTTCCGGCAACATCACCCTGCAAAAAATCGCTGTTGATTTTTTTGATTTTAGTTCTACTTCGGGCACCATTTTCGCAGAACTGGAAACAGCACCTTTGGCTTCTTCTGGCATTACTAATATTTCGGGGAAGTCACAACTATATGTTCCAAAAGATTCAAATCTAACATACAAAACATTCTCAATTTCGGGAAAGATTACAAAGAATTCAATAGACTCAACAAATCCTGAGGCCCCGCAAGTTACAATTTCCAGTGTGTCCGGGAAGATTGAGGTGAGGGAATATTAAGGTAAATTGTTGTCGTAATTTGCTATTGACATTTCACAATTATCTGTTAAAGTAAATATGTCGGATAGGAGACATTAAACCCTATTCCATTGGTCGTTACGGAGACCTTAAACCCGTAACAATAGCCGGCTTTAAAGTCGGCTTATTTTTTTGAAAAGAATGCCAAACGTAAAACCTTCTTTCAAGCAAAATGTTCTCACTGCAATTTGTAATGGTGCACAGAAATATAAGAAAATTTTTCTTGATTACGAATATGAGGTTTTCTCAAAAGGTTTCAAAACAAATAAACCTTATATCATTTCTGCTACAAAATCCAACTTTCTTCATCTTACCGGTGTTAATACAAAACTTACGGCAAGTCAGTTTTTTGATAAAGCTTTGGACAACACACTTACAGAAAATGATTTTGATTTCATTAAAAAAGGCCAGACTGAAAAAATGGTAAAAGGTTCTGTCCGACGTAAAGTCCGATTCTTAAAAGATCTCGATAAAATATTTGATAAATCAACTCTTATCGAAGAAAATTTTGTAAAAAACAAGATTTTCTGCACATTCGCAGTTTCAGAAAATACTTTTACCCTTGGTTTTATTGCCGTTCCAAACTGCCGACCAAAAACACTCTTAAAAGGTAATGAACTCAAAACCCCTCAAAAGATTGATTATATTAGGCGTCGGGAAAAAGGTAAGAAAGAATTTGAGGATTTTATAAAGTAAAGTATATTAAAAACTAAAACCACAGCTGGAGCGCAATTCATCTACCTCTGCATCGTTCAGAGTACCCAAACAATTAATTGTTATATTTAATCGCAATACCACTCATTTGATAATCAGCTACAAGGGGTATAGGGAAACAAAGTATCCAGATATATTTTCGAATAATATCGGTTTTAATGTTTACTATGTCATCACATTCTGGATATCTACTTTTTGCTTCTTTGTACAAAGCTTGATATCCGACATCATCTTCATCGATAAAAAAGCCTGTCTTTTCTGATGGTACAGTCAGTTCAACACGACCAAGAATTGTGTATGTGCTTGAATCGGAAGGAAAAGCTGCAGTATCTTGAATAGGTTTTGTAATCAAGGTTCTACAACTGTTAAGAAAAGTTATGCTCAACAGGATTAAAGCCAAGAGCATAAGTTTAGAAATTGTTTTCATAAAGAAGTCTCCTTATTGTCAGTACTTTTAATTTTTGTAAAACCTTCCGTTTATTAAACATGCTTGTGTTAATAAGAATCTGACAATTGGTTGACGATCTTCCAAAAATTGACGGTCGTCATACCTATCTTTTTTCATCATTATAACATACTTTCATTCTTTTACAACGTTATAAAACAATTTATTCTAGTTATTTCTTCCTAGAAATCTGTTTCAATTTAATAAAGCTCCATATTACAGAACTGTGCGATTATTTGATATTCAAACAAAAAAAGACTGCCGATTACTCGACAGTCTTTCAAAACTCGTCATTGCTAGTCGTGGATTGCTTCACACTGCGTGTTCGCAATGACAATGTTGGTTTTTAACTAAGCCCAAGGATTCTCTGTTGGATAACGTACTCCAGCTGGCTGGTTGTAGCCAATCTCGTCTACCGGTACGCCGATGTACTTGAATACTTCGTAGAGAGCCTTTCCAAAGTGGCCGAATGCAACGGCACCGTGGTGTGGGAAGTTCTTTTCGATAAGTACGTGGCGGTAGAAGCGGCCCATTTCTGGGATTGCGAAAATACCGATACCACCGAATGAGCGAGTCTTAACTGGCAATACTTCACCCTGTGCAATGTATGCGCGGAGCTGAGCATCAGCTGTAGACTGAAGACGGAAGAATGTGATGTCTCCCGGTACGATATCTCCTTCCAAAGTTCCGTTTGTAACTTCGCGTGGAAGAGCACGAGCCATGATGAGCTGGTACTTCATTTCGCAGAATGAAAGCTTTGTAGAAGCTGTGTTTCCGCAGTGGAAGCCCATGAATGTATCCTGGATTGTGTAGTTTCCATGTTTTCCCTTGATATCTTCGTCGTAGATATCCTGTGGAACTGTGTTGTTGATGTCGAGGAGAGTAACTGTATCATCAGAAACAACTGTACCAATGAATTCAGAAAGACATCCGTAAATATCAACTTCACAAGATACTGGAATACCCATCTTTGTAAGGCGGCTGTTTACATAGCAAGGAACAAATCCAAACTGTGTCTGGAATGCAGGCCAGCATTTTCCAGCAATTGCAACGAACTCGCGGTATCCTTTGTGAGCTTCAACCCAGTCAAGGAGAGTAAGTTCATACTGTGCAAGCTTTTCAAGAACTTCAGGAATCTTGTTTCCGTTTCCAAGTTCTTTAGCCATATCTGCAGCAACGTCCTTAATACGAGCGTCACCAGCGTGCTTGTTGAATGATTCGAACAAGTCAAGTTCTGAGTTTTCTTCGATTTCTACTCCGAGGTTGTAAAGCTGTTTGATTGGTGCGTTACAAGCAAGGAAGTTGAGAGGACGAGGTCCGAAAGAAATAATCTTAAGGTGATTCAAAGCATAAACAGCCTTAGCGATTGGTGCAAATTCCTTAATCATGTCTGCACACTGTTCAGCTGTTCCTACTGGATATTCTGGAATATAAGCCTTGATATTGCGGAGCTTGAGGTTGTAAGAAGCGTTGAGCATACCACAGTAAGCATCGCCACGACCCTGGATAAGTCCGCCGTCTTTAGATGTCTCTTCTGCAGCAGCACAGAACATCTTTGGA